>CAMNLO010000108.1 GCA_946543095.1 uncultured bacterium | reverse complement strand
TATCTGGGCAAGATCCACCGGAATCTGGATTCGGAGGAGCTGCACAACGAGCTGGTGAAGATCCAGGATAAGCCGGTTCCTCAGGAAAAGAAGACATTTGCGGGCCTGTGGAAAAAGAACCAGACGGAAAAGGCAAAGGATGCCCCGAAAGAGGAGGAGACCGATGCGGGTTAAGGACTGGTTCACGAAAAATCTGGGCCTGAAGATGCTTTCCCTGGTTTCCGCCATATGTATCTGGATGGTGGTGGTGAACATGAATGATCCCGTCACTGCCAGACGTTTCACCAATGTGGCTGTACGCCTCACCAACACGGAGGTGGTGACCGGTTCCGGCAGGGTTTACACGGTCCTGGAGAATACGGACACGATCCCTGTGGTGACGGTCACGGGTCAGAGATCCGTGGTGGATTCCATGCAGAGCTCGGATATCATCGCCACAGCCGATTTCAACGATATGACCTCCTCCGGCTCCATCGCCATTTCCTTAAGCTCCTCCCGCTATGCCTCAAGGCTTGAGAGCATCAAGGGCAGCATCGAGAACGTGAAGGTGGATGTGGAGGATGTGAAGAATATCCAGCTGGTGCTCCAGGCGGTGACCACCGGAACCCCCGCCGAAGGCTATATCATCGGGGATGTGTCCATGGATGAGAACCTGATCCGGGTGTCTGGCCCCCAGTCCGTGGTGGATCAGATCTCCAACGCAGGGGTCACGGTGGATGTGTCCGGCGCCAGCGGCAATCTCACTACCATTGCGGATGTGGTGCTGACGGACGCGGAGGGCCTGACCATCTCCAATTCCCAGTTAAAGCGGAATATCGATTCCGTGCGTGTGAAGATCAGCATTCTGGGGACCAAAAGCCTGCCTGTGAACGTTTCCTACACCGGGAACCCGGCGGAGGGCTATCTGGTCATCGGGAATGCCTCCGCTTCACCCTCCAGCGTCAAGGTGGCGGGGGATGCGGCCTCTATCCGGAATGCTTCCGCAATTACGATTCCCCCGGGGGATCTGGACATCTCCGGAAAGAATACCTCCATTACCAAGACCTTTGACATCCGCTCCTATCTGCCGGAGGGCTTAAGGCTTGCGGATCCCGCGGCGTCCACGGAGGTCCGGGTCAGTGTGTCTATTGAAGAGGAGCAGACCAAGGAGATCCGCATTCCGGTTTCCAGACTCACCATCATTAATGTGCCGGAGGATCTGGTGGCAAGGTTTTATGAAGCCAGGAATGAGGACGGGGAGCTGATCTCCGTCAGAATGACCATTGCGGGCCCTGTGGAGGCCATCAGCCAGATCAACAACCAGAATGCGGTGGGCTATGTGGATCTGGAGGCATTTCTTGAGGAGAACGGTCTGGAAACACTGCCGGCGGCCATCTACAGCATGCCGGTGAACATCTACGCACAGGAAGGGGTGCGCATCACCCAGAAGGCGGAGGTCAATGTGGGCGTTCAGCCCAGGGCCACGATGGAAGAAAGTACCGAGGGAAATGAAGGGTCTTCGGAACAGGGAAACACAGACCAGAGCGAGGGGCAATCCGAAAACCCGGCGGAAGCGGCAGTCATAAACGGAACCGCCGCAGAATGATCATAGTTTAAAGAAAAGTCTCAGTGTTTTTCCAGAAAACGGCGGATCCGTTCCAGAGCTTTTTTCAGGGCCTCCAGGGAGTAGGCATAGGAGATCCTCACAAAACCCTCTCCGCTGTCTCCGAAGGCATTTCCCGGCACCACAGCCACCTTTTCCTCCTGCAGAAGCTTTTCACAGAATTCCGTGCTGCCCATGCCAAAGCCTGAGATATTGGGGAACACATAAAAGGCCCCAAGAGGCTCGAATACCGGCAGCTTCATTTCTCTTAATTCATGCAGCAGAAATCTTCTGCGCTGGTTATAGCTCTCCCGCATCTGCGCCACATCCTGGTCCCCGTTTTTCATGGCCTCCACAGCCGCGTACTGGCTTGTGGTGGGGGCGCACATAATGGCAAACTGGTGGATCTTGGTCATCTGGGACAGGATCTCTGCAGGGCCGCAGGCATAGCCCAGACGCCAGCCGGTCATGGCATAGGCCTTGGAAAAGCCGTTGATGAGGATCGTGCGCTCCTGCATACCGGGCTGCTCCGCAATGGAGATATGACGGCCTCCGGAATAGGTCAGCTCCCCGTAGATCTCATCGGACAGTACATAGAGGTCATGGGCCTGAATAATGGGGGCGATGGCCTCCAGATCCTTCTGCTCCAGGATGGCGCCTGTGGGATTATTGGGGAAGGGGAGCACAAGAAGCTTGGTCTTATCCGTGATATGTGCTTCCAGCTCCTCCGGAGTCAGCCGGAAGCTGTTCTTTTCCTGCAGTGGGATGGAGACGGGTCGTCCCCCTGCCAGAATGGCGCAGGGCACATAGGAAACGTAGCTGGGCTCGGGGATCAGTACCTCATCTCCGGCATCCAGCATGGCACGCATGGCAAGGTCTATGGCTTCGGAGCCGCCCACCGTCACCAGCACCTCTTTGATGGGATCGTAGGTAAGATTCTGACGGCGCTTCAGATAGGCGGCGATCTCCTGACGAAGCTCCTTTAGTCCGGCATTGGCGGTGTAGAAGGTGCGGCCCTTTTCCAGGGCGTAGATCCCTTCGTCCCGGACATGCCAGGGGGTGTCGAAATCCGGCTCCCCTACGCCGAGAGAGATGGCATCAGGCATTTCTGCCACAAGATCAAAGAACTTGCGGATGCCTGAGGGGGCGATATTTCTTATGGTTCCGGAGAGAGGATCACGCATTTTGCTGCCTTTCAATAATAGTTAACATAACTTCACAGATCAGGGGGAAATCTTTTCCCGTTTGTCTTCCTGCTTCTTTTCCAGGATCGTGCCGTGATCCTTATACTTCTTCAGGATAAAATGGGTGGCGGTGCTTAAGACCGAATCCAGGGTGGAGAGCTTATCGGAAACAAAGCCTGCCACCTCCTTTAAGGTCTTGCCCTCCAGGGTCACCATCAGGTCAAAGCCCCCGGAGATCAGAAAGACGCTGTTCACTTCAGGATACTTGTAGATCCGCTCGGCGATAGAGTCGAAGCCCTGACCCCTCTGGGGGGCCACCCGGACCTCGATCAGGGCTGTGACCTTCTCCACTGCGGTCTTTTCCCAGTCGATCAGGGTATGATAGCCGCAGATGATGCCCTCGGACTCCAGCTCGGATAGGGTGTTCAGCACCTGTTCCTCTGTTACCCCGAGGATAATGGCCAGCTCCGACAGGGCGATGCGGCTGTTGCGTTCAATGATATGGAGCAGTTCTTCTCTCAATGTTTTATTCCTTTCCCATGGTCTTTGTTTCACAAAGCCCTTGGTCTTTGTTCCACAAAGCCCATGGTCTTTGCTTTGCGCCTTCAGGTTATTGTGCTGGTGGAACTGCCTGAGCCGCGGCAGCCGCGGCGGCTGCAGCGGCTGCAGCCTGGGCGTCCGCATTGGCCTTGGCGGAGGCCGCCAGCCCCGCTGCCACACTCTTGATATAGTCGATGTCTCCGCTGGCCAGGGCCGCCTGCATGATGGCTGCGGCATTGGGGTCCGCGGTGGCGGTGCCGAAGGTGACGATCCTGGGGACCGCCTGATAATAGGAAGAGTTCACCTCTGTTCTTGTAGACTCTCCTCCCTCCGTTACAATCTTCCAGAGCCTTGCCTTATAGCCGGTGTGGGCGTTCTGGTTTTCCACCACCCCGATGGGGGCGCCGGAGGTGCGGATCTGGGGGTCTCCCGCAGGGATGGTCTCCAGAGTCTCGGATTCGTACTGCACCTTGCGGTTTGCGGTGTCTCTGGATTCCTCCCCGTAGATCGTAAAGGTGATCTGTCTGTCCACGGTCTTGCCCTCGATATAGATGGGCACATCCGTGTTGTTCCTGAATTTGAAATCCTTGTTGGAGGATTCGGCAATGGCGGCATCCATGGAAGGATTCACATAGGTGACGATCATGGAGTGGTTATGCCGCTCCACCACCTCCAGCTCCGCCAGAAGGACTGCGTTATACAGCGTAGTGGAGACCTGGCAGATGCCGCCTCCCAGGCTTTCCACCACCTGGCCGTTTAAGTAGGAGCCGGCCAGATAATAACCGTTATCCGTGGTGAACGGCGTGATGCACTCAAGGACGGAAAGGGTGTCCCCGGGATACAGGGTATGGCCGTTGATGAGGCGGCAGCCGTTGGCCACATTGGCGGCTCTGTCCTTGGAAGAGGATTTAAAGGAGGTGGTGAAGGTCCCCAGTACATCCCGGATCCTTGCCAGATCCGAAGGATTTCCCTTGGGCTCTTCGATCTTCGCACTCAGGGCCAGGGTCCTTTCGGAGCTCCCCTCCGCCAGGTCGCCCACAAAGGAGCGGATCGCCTGAAGGGAGGCATCCACATCCAGCGAAATACCGGTGTTTCCGCCGCTCATCTCAAAGACACCGGTGTCGGATCTCGTGATCACGGCGTCCTCTGCGGTCTCGTCATATCTGGCCTTGTAGCCCATAAGCAGCTGCTTTGTTTTCTCGTCGTCGATGCCCAGCTCGATCACATAGACCTCAGGGGATCTGGACAGATCCTTTAAGGCCTTGTAGCGCACCACGAAATTTCCGGCCTTGCCCAGAAGCGCAGCCTGTTCGATGATCTCCGGATTCGTCCAGGTAAGCCCTAAGTCAGCCCCTGTCACGGTCTCCTTCGCATTGTGGATCGTGAAGGTGAACTGGGTATCCTGCAGGCCGGAGATATAGCTTTCCACAGCGGCTTTGGCCTCTTCCTCTGTTTTCCCGGACAGCTCCACAGAGCCGGCAAAAACGCCCTGCTCGATGACGGGGGATGCCGCCCGGGCAGGGGTGCAGACGAAGAAAAACAGCAGCAATGCGATTCCCAGACTGGTGATGGTCTTTTTCATCTTTTCTCTCCTCGTGAAGTATGGTACATTAGTAGCGGTTCCTTATGGCTAGAGCACCGCGTACACCAAAGATGCCAGCACCATGGTGGCCACAAGCAGGAATATGATGATCAGGGAAATCACGCGGACCTGCTTTCCCTTTTTGGATGTCATTTTCTGAAACAGATTAAACATATGATATCTCCGGTAAACTGTGAATTCATTTTAATATCAAATTCCTATTATATATGAGACTGCCTTTTTTATCAAGTTTCTTCATATTTATCATATGGCTGGCCTACGAGATCAGGAAACACAGGGATATCGAGACCAAACCGCTTAGGGAGTTTATGGCCAGAGAGCGGGAGGCTGAGAATACCCCTGCGAAGCCATTGGACGACCTTGCGTTTATCACGATCCCATTGGAGACCCTGCCCGTAAAGACCATGGCCGGGGACCCTGAGATCGCGGATGTCCTGGAGGTGCTGAAGGGCCTTCAGGATCAGAAGATCGTCAATCTGACAGGCTTTTCCAACACGGATCTGAAGCTGAAGTATGGCGCATCGAATATCTCCAGGCTGATCTTTTATGACCAGAATTATATTGTGCTGGCCAGGACCCTGCAGAAATGGGGAAAGCGTCTCATGGAACAGGGGCATCCCGAAGAAGGGACGGCGGTGCTTGAGTATGCTGTTAAAACGGGAACGGATGTGTTCGGAAGCTACGAGCTTCTGGCAAAGTACTATCAGGAACGAAGGGAAACAGAAAAGCTTCTGGATCTGGCGGACGCCGCCGGAAAGCTGAATTCCATCCGGAAGGACCAGATCCTTGCCATGCTCGCAAGGTACACAAAGGAAGAACTCAGCGCTGCCGTTTAGGACTTGCTTTGCACAGATCGGACAGAAAGCAGTCTTCGCATTTCGGGCTTCTGGCCGTGCAGATCTCTCTTCCAAACCGGATCAGCTGTGAGTTTAAGCTGCTCCAGTGATCCTTCGGAAGCTTTTTCATCAGATCAAATTCCACCCGGACGGGATCCTCCTCCTTTGTCATGGCAAGGCGCCTTGTGATTCTGCCCACATGGGTGTCCACCACAATGCTGGGCTCTTTGTACACATGGCTGCGGATCACATTCGCGGTTTTTCTCCCCACTCCCGGAAGGGCGGTCAGCTCCTCCAGGCTCCCGGGGACCTCTCCTCCATACAGTTCTGTCA
>CAMNLO010000107.1 GCA_946543095.1 uncultured bacterium | reverse complement strand
TCCAGCACATGTTTGCCATGTTCGGGGCCACAGTCCTGGTCCCCGCGCTGACGGGCCTTCAGGTGAGCACCACCCTGCTCTTCGCAGGCCTGGGGACCCTGCTGTTTCATCTGATCTCAAAGAGAAAGGTCCCGGCCTTTTTGGGCTCCTCCTTCGCCTATCTGGCAGCCTACTGGGCCATCGCGCCAAACGGCGAGGCAGAGCTTCTGCCCTACGCCTGCCTGGGAGTCTTCTTTTCCGGCATCCTGTACCTGGTGCTGGCGTTTCTGATCAAGCTCTTCGGCGCCGGCAAGGTCATGCGTTATTTCCCGCCCATTGTAACGGGCCCCATCATCATCGCTATCGGCTTAAACCTTTCCCAGTCCGCCATTGACAACTGCGCCAGCAACTGGCTCATCGCCATCGTCGCCATCGCCATTGTCATCATCTGCAATATCTGGGGGAAGGGAATGGTGAAGATCATCCCCATCATCCTGGGGGTCGTGGGGTCCTACTTTGTGGCCGCCCTCATGGGGCAGGTGGACTTCACCCCCGTGGCACAGGCCGCCTGGTTCGGACTTCCAGTTTACTGGGAGAACACGGTGTTTTCCATCTTTAAGAACCCCGACAACAGTCTCATCGCCTCCGCCATCCTCACGATCATGCCCATCGCGCTTGCCACCATGGTGGAGCATATCGGCGATATTTCCGCCATTTCCTCCACCGTGGGCAAAAACTTCATCCGGGATCCCGGCCTCCACAGAACCCTTACCGGAGACGGTCTTGCCACCATGCTGGCCTCTCTCTTCGGCGCTCCCGCAAATACTACCTACGGCGAAAACACCGGCGTCCTGACCCTGACGAAGGTCTACGATCCTGTTGTGATCCGCCTGGCAGCCGTATTCGCCATTCTATTTTCCTTCTGCCCCAAGATCTCCGCACTGATCTCCTGTATGCCCCAGGCCACCATGGGAGGCGTTTCCCTGGTGCTCTACGGCATGATCTCCGCGGTGGGCGTCAGGAATATCGTGGAAACAAAGGTGAGCTTCAAGGAGAGCAGGAATGTCCTGATCGCGGCTCTGATCCTGGTGCTCTCCATCGGCATCAACTACAGCGCCATGGGCTCTGTCTCCATTCCCGCAGGAGACATCACCATCACCCTTTCCGGCCTGGCGGTGGGCTCCCTGGTGGGGATCCTGATGAACGCCATCCTTCCCGGCAAGGATTACAATTTCAGTGAGGAAAAGCCGGAGTCCACAGGAGTGAATTTTAAGGTATGAAAAGGCATTTCGGACTCATCGCCTTGGATCTTGACGGGACTGTCTACACCGATGAGAAAAAGATCACGGAGGCGACCATAAACGCCCTTTCCGAGGTGTCCAAACGGGGTGTCCGGATCTGCGCCGCCACGGGCCGCCTCTTTCGGGATATCCCGGAGGAGGTGAAGGCCCTCCCCGGTTTTTCCTACGGCATTGCCTGCAACGGCGCCGCCGTGTTCGACCGGGAGGGAAGGCCGGTGGATCAGGACCTGCTTGCCTTTGAGGAATACGGAGAGCTCTTAAAAGCCATGGCGGATAAGGGCATGATCGTGGATGCCTTCAGCCTGGATCATATCTACCGGGACAGGAGGGACAGGGATAAGGTGGCAGGCCTGAACATTCTGGAGTCCATGAAGCAGTTCATGCTCCGCTCCCGGGAGGATGTGGAGGATCTCAGCGCCTTCCTTTCGGAGAAACGACTTTCTCTCTGCAAGCTCACCGCAAATTTCCCGGAGGGGGATGCCCAGCGGGAGGCGCTTGATATGATCATGCGGAACTATCCCCGGTTCGTCTCCGTTTCCGGCGGCTACGGAAACAGGGAGATCACAAAGCAAAGCGCCACCAAGGGGGCAGCCCTGCTCAGGCTGGCGGAAAGCCTCGGGATGCCGGCGAAGGAGACCATGGCCATGGGGGATTCCGAAAACGACCTGGATATGATCCGGAAGGCGGGCTGCGGCGTGGCTATGGGCAACGCGGCCCCCGAAGTCAAGGCCGTATCGGATTATGTGACGAAAACCAACGAGGAAGACGGCGTCGCTTTTGCCCTGCGGGAGCTTGTTTTATAAACAACACAGATCTTCATCGACAAACTGTGCTTCAGTGCAGTTTGGAGCCCGTGTCCTGCCGGGCTGTCATTGGAATCCCCCGGAGGGGTCAAAATACCCCCTCGAAATCCGGGGGGAATGGCACCTGCATGGGGGTGAGGGGGTATTTTGAGCCTGCAATTCATTCTGGGCGGTTCTGGTTCCGGAAAAAGCACCGCCCTTTACCGTGATTTTATCAGCAATTCCATCAAAGAGCCGGACCGCAGCTTCTACCTGTGCGTGCCGGACCAGTTCACCATGCAGACCCAGAAGGATATCGTTTCCATGCATCCGGACCGGGGCATTCTGAACCTGGATATTTTAAGCTTCGGCCGCCTGACCTACAGGGCCTTCCGGGATCAGGGGGTAAACCGCCCCATTCTGGATGACACCGGGAAAAACCTGATCCTCAGGCATCTGGCGGGAGAGCATAAGGAGGAGCTTCCCATGCTGTCCTCAAAGCTCTCGAAAGAGGGATTTATCCACGAGGTGAAGTCCGTGCTGTCGGAATTCATGCAGTACGGCATCTCTCCCGAGGGGGTGGAGGAGCTTAAGAGCGCGGCGGCGGGACATGGAAGCCTGAAGGCAAAGCTTTCGGATCTGCAGGTGCTCTACAAGGCCTTCCGGGGCTATCTGGGAGAGCACTACCTGACCTCCGAGGAGGCACTGAACGTCCTCTGCAGGATCATCCCGAAGCTGGAGTTTCTGAGAGGCTCTGTGTTGGCCTTTGACGGGTTTACGGGCTTTACCCCCATCCAGCTGAAGGTGGTGGAGGGGTTGTTGAAGGTCTGCAGCCGGGTGGTGGTGGTTCTGACCGTGGATCCGGCTGCGGCTGAGAAGACCATCCGGGAGGAGGAGCTGTTTTGCCTCAGTAAAAAGACCAGAGAGCTTCTGGAGGCCATGGCCTTTGAAAACGGCATCGAAAGGGAACAGGATATCCTCCTGACAAAGAGCCTGCGCTTTACAAAGAGCAAAGAGCTGGAAACACTGGAAAAACAGCTCTTCCGGGGCAGCAGGAAAGAGACCCCGCCCCAAAGCGGAGGCTATGAGGATATCCGGATCGCGGAGTATTCAAACCCTGCCGCGGAGCTGAGGGATGTGTGCAGGCAGATCCGTGCCCTCACCAGGGAAGGCTGTCAATACCGGGATATGGCCATTATCCTGGGGGATATGGAGCCCTACCGGGACTGGATCGACATCGAAACGAAGGTCTTCGGCATTCCCTGCTTTCTGGATGAGACGAACAATCTGCGCATGAATCCTCTGGTGGAGCTTTCGGAAGGGGCGCTGGAGATCCTTTCGGGGGGCTTTCAGCTGGATGCCGTGCTGCGGTTCCTCCGCAGCGGCATCAGCAGCTTCAGCCTTCCGGAGGCGGACAGACTGGAGCTGTATATGGTGGCCTACGGCCTCCGGGGAAGAAAGGCCTACGAGAATGCTTTTGTCTACACGAAAAAGCTGGAGCTTTCCGCGGAGGAGCTGCAGGAGCTGAATGCCCTCAGGGAGCGGCTCCTTTCGGATCTGGGAGAGCTGCTTGCGGGTCCCGGGACGGACACAGCGGCCTCCTGGTGCGAGAGGCTGTACAGCCTCTTTGTCCGGGTCCGGGCAGAGGAAAAGCTTGCGGCATACGCGAAAGCCTTTGAGGAGCGGGGAGAAAGCTCCTCTGCCATGGAATACAGCCAGGTGTACCGCTATATGATCGATCTGCTGGATCAGATCCATTCCCTTCTGGGGGAGGAAAAGCTGAATGCCCGTGAGTTTCTGGATATCCTGAGCTCCGGCATCTCCGAGATCCGCATCGGCAGGATTCCCCAGAACGTGGACCGGGTCCTGATCGGGGATATGGAGCGGACCCGGCTTGCGGGGAATATCAAAATCCTGTTCTTTCTGGGGGCGGGGGATGCCAATATCCCGAAAAGCTCCGCAGGCGGCGGGCTTTTGAGCCAGCTGGACAGGGAGCTTCTGCTCAGGGCAGGCTATGAGCTTTCCCCCTCCGGCAGACAGCTTCAGTTTACCCAGCGGCTCTACCTCTATATGAACCTGACCAGGCCAATGGAAAGGCTGTTTCTTTCCTGGTACCGGGTGGACGGGGAAGGCAGCTCCGTGCGCCCCTCCTATCTGGTCTCCGAGCTTAGGAGCCTGTTTCCGGGGATCCCCCTCAGGCGCCCCGAAGAAGAGGAAAGAATAGAGAGCATAGAAACTGCGGCCTCCGGGAGGACTGCCCTTGCGGAAAGCTTAAGGAAAGAGGATCAGGGGCTGCTCCGGTATTTCTATGCGAAGTGGGATCCGGCGCTGTACCGGAAGCTTCTGAAGGCAGCCTGTCTCTCCTACAGGGAGCACCCTCTGCCCACTGGGGTTTCCCTGCAGCTCTTCGGCCCCACCCTGCACACCTCCATCAGCCGGCTGGAGGCCTATTCCGGCTGCCCCTACGCCCATTTCCTGCGCTACGGTCTGAAGCTGCGGGAAAGGAGCGAGGCAGACTATTCCGCCGTGGACACTGGGACCGTTCTCCATGCGGCGCTCCAGATGATCCCCGGATATCTGGAACAGGAGGGCTATACCTTAAGGGATTTCCCCGACGAGCTGCCGGAAAAGCTGGTGCCCCCGGTGATCCGGCAGATCTGCGACAGCTATGGGGAGGCCCTGTTTTCCTCCACTGCCAGAAACAGCTACCTGATCACGCAGTTTCAGAGGATCCTGGTGCGTTCCCTGAAAGCCTTCAGAAACCAGCTGAGCAAAGGCGTCTTCCGGGAGGCCTTTTATGAGCTGGAGGTCCGGGATATGGGAGAGGACCCCATTTATGTTCCCGTTTCGGGAAGCAATGTCCGCCTTACCTGTCACGGACGCATTGACCGGGCGGATATCGCCGAAACGGAGGAGGGCGCCTTCCTGAAGATCGTGGATTATAAGACCGGCGCGAAGAAATTCCGGGCCTCTGCGGTATATGAAGGGATCGAGCTGCAGCTGCCCGTCTACATGGAAGCGGCCATCGGCGCCCTGAAGGAGAAATTCGGCGGCAGGCTTGCCCCGGGAGGCATGTTCTATCTTCCGGTGCAGGATCCCGTGATGAGCGTGGAGACCGTCAGGAAGCAGGAGAACGCATGGCAGAAGAGCTATATGCCCTCCGGCCTGATCCGCGCAGACCAGGTGAAGCTCTTTGACGAAAGCCTGGGGGCGGGTGCTTCTTCGGAGGTGGTCCCCGCGGGATATAAGAAGGACGGAAGCTTCACAGCCACCTCAGGGGTGGCGGACAAGGAGGAGTTTGCCGCCATCGGGAATTACGGGAAGAGAAAGGTGAAGGAGCTGGGCAGCAGGATCCTCTCCGGGGAGATCCCCCTTCAGCCCCTCCGGTTTCAGGACAGGACCCCCTGCATGTATTGTGAATTCAGAAAGGCCTGCGGCTTTGACATAAGGATCCCCGGCTGCAGGGAACGGGTAAGCGTCATCTCCGACCGGGAGGCCATGGCAAAGATGAAGGAGCTGATGACGCAGGGGAATGAACAGGAAGCTGATGCAACAGGGCCGGAATAAATAAAGGGACTGACGAAGCAGGGGAATGATGAAGGAGCTGATGAAACAGGAGAAGAACGGGCATGAAGTTCACTAAGGAGCAGCAGGAAGTCATCGATGTAAGGAGCTGCAATGTGCTGGTGAGCGCGGCGGCGGGCTCCGGCAAGACCGCGGTGCTCACCAGGCGGATCCTTGCCCGTATCATGGAGGAACCCACGGCAGCTTCGCAGCCCACGGCAGCTTCGCAGCCGATCGATATCGACCGTCTCCTGGTGGTGACCTTTACCAGGGCTGCCGCGGCGGAAATGCGGGAGAGGATCCTGTCCGCCATCCGGGAGGAATGCGCAAAGGACCCGGCAAACGCCCATCTGGCCAGGCAGTCCGTTCTGATCCACAACGCGAAGATCACCACCATCGACAGCTTCTGCAGCTTCTTACTCAGAAACCACTTTGACGCCGCGGGCTTAAATCCGGCCTTTC
>CAMNLO010000106.1 GCA_946543095.1 uncultured bacterium | reverse complement strand
TCCGACAAAAAGGTCTGGGACTATGTGGGAAACTACGCGGAATTCAACCACTATGTGAATTCCCCCATCGCCCGTTATAAAGACGAGCTCTATAATCTTCCCTTCAACATGAACACCTTCTCGAAGCTCTGGAACGTGAAGACGCCAAAGGAGGCTCAGGAGAAGATTGCCTCCCAGATCGCGGAGCTGCCCTATGCGAAGGACCCCTCCTATGTGCCGAAGAACCTGGAGGAGCAGGCCCTTTTAATGGTGGGACGGGATGTGTACGAAAAGCTGGTGAAGGGGTATACGGAAAAGCAGTGGGGCAGAAGCTGCAGTGAGCTGCCCGCATCCGTCATCAAGCGCCTTCCCTTGCGGTTTACCTTCAACAACAACTATTTCTCCGATCCCTTTCAGGGGATCCCGAAGGAGGGCTACACGAAGCTGACGGAAAACCTGCTCTCCGGCATCCCGGTGGAAACGGGGACAGAGTACAGAAGCTTTATCGCATCCACTTCCGACACCTTTTTAAGGACCTTCTACACCGGCATGATCGACGAGTTCTTCGACTTCAGGCTGGGGCATCTGGAATACCGCTCCCTCCGCTTTGAGACGAAGGAAATGCCGGGAGAGCCCAATTTCCAGGGCAATGCGGTGGTGAACTATACGGAGCGGGACATCCCCTATACCAGGACCATCGAGCACAAGCACTTTGTATTCGGGGAGCAGCCGGACACCGTGGTGACCTGGGAATACCCGGAAAACTGGGAGCCCGGGAAAGAGCCCTATTATCCCATGGGAGATGAAAAGAACCTGGAGCTGTACGCAAAATATAAGGAACTGGCGGAGAAAGAGAAGAATATCATTTTCGGCGGCCGCCTGGGGGCCTATAAGTATTACGATATGGATAAGGTAGTGGGAGAGGCCCTTCGCATCGCGGAGGCGGAGCTGGGCTGAAAGAGATCCAAAGCACCATCTGCGCCATCTGTACATCCGCATTTCTATGGCAGCCACGAGCCGGCCTGCGATGAACCTTTTTCTCCCGCAGCACGTGCTTCCTGGCCCCTGAAGCATTCGGGAGTATTGTCCGCATTTCCATGGCAGCCACGAGCCGGCCTGCGATGAACCATTCTCTCCCGCAGCGAGTGCTTCCATGGATACCATGCACAGTGTCCTTCGCAGCAAGATCGGGGCACATCTGCAGGCGTCACTGATACGGAATCAAAAGCCTCAGCAGTAGGAATTGAACATCATCCCGCTGTACGCGCTGGTGATATAGGGATTCGGGTAGTTCGTGCCGCCCGGATCCTTGTAGGCCACCACCTTCTTGTCCACATACTGCATGGGATCCAGCGCCACCTGATTGGTCTTTTTGATCAGGGAATTGGCAAAGCCCCTGATCCTGTCGAAGCGCTCCTCTGCGTCAGCCTCCGAGGCGCTCATGCGCAGGGCTTCCTCATCCACGGAAATGGTGCCGTCCTCTTCCATGTTCAGCCCCAGATCCTCCAGATCGTTTCTGTAGGTGAAGGCGATCCTGCTCATCTCCCGGGTCAGCCTTGCCACATTGCCCTGCTTTCCCGTGAACTCCGCGGCGGCTTTGATGAAATCGTTGTAGCCCCCCACCAGCTGGGTGATATTGCCGGCCAGACTGTCGATATCGGTCTTTAAGCCCACGGTGACGGTTTTGTCCGGGGCCGCTCCGTTCAGATGGATCTTAAACTGGTTTCCTACGGTGAACTCATTGCTGTAGGAATGGAATTCCTCACCGTCCAAAAGAAATTCCGCATTTTCCGGCACTCTGGAGGTATGATCCAGCCCCAGATAATCCACTGCTCCCGCTGTCTTGCTGGTGTTCGCATCCGAGATCTTAAACAGCAGCTCCTTCCCCTCCGGCAGGCCCGAGGCGGTGGAAGAAATGCGCAGGGAGGTGGAGCCCTCCTCGTTCTCCAGGATATCCGCATGGAGTCCGATGTTGGAATTGTTGATCAGGCGGCTTAAGCGGTTCTGGACATCCAGATCCGTCTCTCCTTCGTTTACGTTGAACTGGAACTCGTAGTTTAAGTCATTGACGTTCACGTCGAAGGAATACGTGTCCGGAGTCAGTCCGCTCCTTCCTCCCGGCAGGAATTTCCCGAGATTCTGCTGCCCGCTGGCAAGAGAACGGATCTCCAGGGAGAAGCTTTCGGCATTCTCCGGATCCTTCCCGATATATTCGGCGGTGAGGACCCCTTCATCGCTGGAATAGGCGGATTTCCTGCTTAAGACATCCGACTCCTCCGACCCGCCGAGGGAGGCGATGGTATTATGCAGACTGCGGGCGTTCTCCTTGACGCTGACGGCGAATTCCCTGGCATCCGATCCCCGCACGTTCAGATAGAGGGGCGAATTCCGGGTCAGATTCACAATAGATTTATAGACGCCCTTTAATTCACTTTTCTTGTGGGTATCAAAACGCGACGAGCCCGACTGAGGAGCATATGTGGTCAGATAATAATTATAGACGTTGTTTAACGCAGCATTGTTAACACCGGCCATATACCCCTCCTTTCTTCCCTGAATTCGGCGCGTTGGCCCACGCTGTACATCCCTGTACATTGGCAGCCGGTCTGCTCCGGCTGAGATGTGTGTCCTGTAAAAAAGGATACAAAGTGGGCATAGATACCTATGCTTATGATTAGTATAACCCCTGCCTGTCAAACATGCAATAGTATTTTTCAAATAAATCCATAATTTCTAAAAATATTCTGAAAATTTACAAAAACCAGAACAGATGTATATAAATAGTGAAATAATTTAGATGCAAAAACTTCATTATTTTGTTATAATTCACTATAATAAGGGAAATATTGCGGTCTGCACTTGTTCAATATGCAATGATCCTCTGAGCGGGGATATCTTAAAACGTATTGACGAAATCCGTTTGGGATATTTTGAAAAAGCGGGGGAAAACCGCTTTCCGCTTCGTATATAACAGTAAATGCAAAAAAGGGGTTTGACGATCGTTTGGGGCGATTGAAAAGGATCTGAAATGAAAAAGATAATTCTGATAGGCAAAGTGAACAGGATCACGGAGCAGCTGGAGATCCTTCTGTCCAGCGAGTTCAGGGTGCATGTCACATCCAATGACCCGGAGGTACTGCAGGAGCTGATGGGAATGGTGGATCCCGATCTGGTGGTAGTGAATCTGGCGGGGATCCATGAAGCGGACAGCAAGTTCTTTTCCGTGCTGGGGGGACGGTATTCCATGATCCCGGTATTGACCGTGGGCAGCAGCGACGAGAGGGAACGCATCAAAGCCTTCAACGGCGGAAAAGAATATGATCACGTGATGAGGCCTATCACCCAGGCTTCCATCATTGAAGGGGTGAACAGGCTGCTGGATGCCGGAGACCCCCCGCTTCCGGAGGAAAATGACAGCTTTCTTTCGGAGGATGAGGACAGTCCCTTCCCTTCCCACTATGATGCACATGAAAGCGGGAAAACGGAGAGGGTCATGCCCAGGCCGAAACCTGTTCCCGGCCGGCGCAGGAGAAAAAAGATCCTGGTGGTGGATGACAACGGCCAGATGCTCCGTATCCTGAAGGATATGCTGGAGGACCAGTATGATCTGGAGCTTGTGACCTCGGGGATCAAGGCCATGACCAGCATTGTGAAGGATCGGCCGGATATCGTTCTGCTGGACTATGAGATGCCCGTATGTGACGGCAGGCAGACGCTGGAGATGATCCGGTCCGATGAGGATTTCCTGGATCTGCCGGTAGTGTTTCTCACGGGGATCAACGACAGGGAGCACATTAAGCAGGTGCTGAAGCTTTCGCCCCAGGGCTACCTTTTAAAGCCCCCTTCCCGTTACGGCCTGCTGAAGACCATCGAGGGCGTGATCGGCAAATAAACAAACCTTCGGAGAGATCAGAATGGAAAACAGCAAGTCATCTGCTGCAGCGCTCCCGTCCCTGCAATACAGAGAGGAGCGCATCTTAAGGAGCATTTACCTGGATATGGTCATATCCGCTTCGGTGTTTTCTGCCGTGATCTTCTGCTTTGGCATCTTTTTGGGATGGGAGTTCTGGATGTTTCCCATCATCATCGTGGGCAATTTTGTAAATTATGCCCTTTATCTTTCCGCCAGGGTTCCCATGCAGACAGGGATCTACGTCACCGGCGGATTCTTTATCCTGCTGGTTTTTTATTATTGCATGAAGGCGTACAGCGTGTACGAAAGCGGCATCGTCATTATCGTGATGCTGCTGTTGTTTCTGTATACCCATGAAAAACTGCTGATCTGGGCAGGAGCTCTGACGGGATTTTTCGGCCTTGTGTTCCGGCAGGCCATGATGAGCGCCCGGCCGCAGGAGCTGCCGGATGCATACAGTCTGGCAGGCACCCTGCAGTTTTTCATCCTGCTGGCCCTTTCCGTTCTGCTGATGATGCATATCGTAGGGACCACAGACAGGCTGAAAACGGATTATCACGAAAAGATCGAAGAGCTGACAAGAGAGAATGCGAAGGTCTATGATTTTCTGGCCAATGTGTCCCATGAGCTGCGCACTCCGGTGAGCGCGGTCATCGGGATCGCGGAGATCATGGAAACAGAGGCGGTGAATTCGGGCACGGAGTATTCCCGCCAGACATTAGACAGGCTGAGGGCCATATCCGAGGCGGGCTACCGGGTCTCCGAGCAGATCCGGGATATCCTGGACTACACCGAGATCGACATGGGGACAATCATCGCAAACAATGATGAATATATGATCCCGTCCCTGATCAACGATCTTATCACCCAGCTGTCCGTCATCGGGAATTCCGGTCTGGAGCTGGTAGTGGATGTGGATCCCCGTACCCCCTGTGTGCTGAAGGGAGACGAGAACAAGATCAAGCGGATCCTCTGGCATCTGATCCGGAATGCCGCGAAGTACACAAAAAGCGGCGGCATTTATCTCCATGTATATCCGGTCAGAAGGGATTACGGCATCAACCTGATCATGGAGGTCTGTGACACCGGCATCGGGATGAACGAGGAGGAGCTGGAAGCCGTTTACGAGCGCTTCTATCAGTCGGATTCCGGGCGTTCCAGGGAGGAGGGAGGTATCGGCCTTGGCATTCCCATCGTCAACGGCCTCACGGAAGCCATGCGGGGTGTGATGTCCATTGAAAGCCACGAGGGCCAGGGGACAAAGGTCCTGGTGAGCCTTCCCCAGGAGGTGAAGGATGACAGCCCTTGCATGTCGGCGGGGGGGGATTATGTGGTGGCCGGCTTCCTCGGATTTGAAACCACCTCGGATCTCAGGATCCGGGATTTCTATCTGGATATGATCAGCTGTTTTGTCAGGGAGCTGCCTGTGGAGTTCCACCGGGTCCTGTCCCGGCGGGAGCTGGAGAAGCTGATGGAGAATGTGGAGCTCACCCATGTGTTTGTGGGCACCGGCGAGTACCTGGAAAACCGAAGCTATATCGACGGCCTGTCCGAGAGGATGAATGTGGTGCTGGTGGCGGATATGGGCTTCGAAGGGCCTGTGGGAACGCACCTCACCGTGATGCCCAAGCCCTTCTACGGCACGAAGATCGTGGAGGTCTTACGCAGCGCGGGCAGAAGGAATACGGGGCCGGAGGATATGGTGGTCCGCTTCCCTGACCTGAAGGCGCTGGTAGTGGATGATGAGCGGATGAATCTGGTGGTGGCAAAGGAGATCTTCGGCAATTACGGCATGAAGGTCACCTGTGCCTCCCGGGGAAGAGAAGCGGTGGAGCTGTGCGAGACCACCGATTTCGATATCATTTTCATGGACCATATGATGCCGGAGATGGACGGTGTGGAGGCCATGCACCGGATCCGTCAGACCGGCTCCAGGAGAAACCGGGAGATCTGCATCGTGGCGCTGACGGCAAATGCCAGCAGCAGGGCAAAGGAGATGTTTTTGAAGGAGGGCTTTGACGGCTTCATTCCAAAGCCCATCGTTTTAAGCGAGCTGGAAAGGGTGCTGCGGAACATCCTGCCCAGATCCGCCGTTTCCTATGTGCAAAAAAGCACAGCGCAGAATAACGCAGCGCAAAAGACTGAGAAAAGGGAACAGCTTCCCGTCATGGAGGAAAGCACCCGGGCTGAGGCAGAGCGGCAGCCGCAAGCCGCCTTATCGGAGGATCCCCTGGAG
>CAMNLO010000105.1 GCA_946543095.1 uncultured bacterium | reverse complement strand
TAGATAAAGGCCTTTCTGGGTGCCACATCGTTTCCCATCAAAAGCTCCGTGACCTTGGTGGCCTGCATGGCGTCCTCGATCTCCACCGCCTTCAGCTTCCTTCTTTCGGGATCCAGAGTGGTCTCCCAGAGCTGCTCCGCATCCATTTCCCCCAGGCCCTTATAGCGCTGCAGGGTAAAGGGAGCCTTATGGGATTTCCGGTATTTCTCCAGGGCCTTGTCGTCGTAGAGATACTCCTCCTGGCCTCTTGCGGGAATGGCCTTATACAGGGGGGGCATGGCGATAAACACATGGCCCTCGTAGATCAGCTCCGGCATGAAGCGGTAAAACAGAGTGAGAAGCAGGGTGGAGATATGGGCGCCGTCCACATCCGCATCCGCCATGATGATGATCTTGTCGTACCGAAGCTTCGTGATATCAAAATCATTGCCGTAGCCTTCGGAAAAGCCGCAGCCGAAGGCATTGATCATGGTCTTGATCTCCGCGTTCCCAAGGACCTTGTCGATGCTGGCCTTTTCCACATTCAGGATCTTGCCGCGGATGGGAAGGATAGCCTGATACATGCGGTTTCTGGCCATTTTGGCGGAGCCGCCGGCGGAATCCCCCTCTACGATGAAGATCTCGCAGAGCTTTGCGTCCCTGGATTCGCAGTTCGCCAGCTTTCCGTTGGAATCAAAGGAAAACTTCTGCTTCACCAGAAGATTGGTCTTGGCCTTTTCCTCGGATTTCCGGATCTTTGCCGCTTTTTCCGCGCAGGAAAGCACGGCCTTCAGGCTCTCCAGATTCCGGTCAAAGAAATGGACCACCTCTTCTCCCGTGATCTTGGCCACCACCCTGGCGGCGTCCTGGTTGTCCAGCTTTGTTTTGGTCTGGCCCTCAAACCGAGGATCCGGGTGCTTGATGGAGATCACGGCGGTCATGCCGTTGCGCAGGTCCGCGCCTGTGAAATTGGCATCCTTTTCCTTCAGGTTTCCCAGCTGCCTTGCGTAAGTGTTCATGACCTGGGTGAACTGAGTCTTAAAGCCCGTCAGATGGGAGCCACCCTCCGCGTTGTAGATATTGTTGCAGAAGCCAAGCACCTCCTCATGGAATTCGTTCACATACTGAAAGGCCGCCTGGACCGCAATGCCCTCCGCTTCCCCCTGATAATAGATCACGGGGGTCACAGTCTCCTTATTCTCGTTTAATTTCGCGATAAAGCCGGAGATCCCCTCCGGCTCGTGAAAGACCTCCTCATCCGTCTCTTTTTCCCTCTCGTCCCGAAACAGGATGGTGAGGCCCGGATTCAGATAGGCTGTCTCATGGAGACGGGATTTTACATCCTCCTCCTTGAACCGGGTCTTCTCAAAGATCTCGGGATCCGGCAGGAAGGAGATCTTCGTCCCGGTCTTTCTGGTCTTTCCGATGACGGGGAGCAGGCCGTTTTCCAGTTCCGTGGTGGGCTCTCCTCTTTCATAGGTGTCCCGGACGATCTCTCCGTCCCGCTTTACTTCCACCACCATCCACTGGGATAAGGCGTTCACAACGGAGGAGCCCACGCCGTGGAGACCGCCGCTGGCCTTATACGAATTATTGTCGAATTTGCCGCCGGCGTGGAGTGTGGTAAAGACCACGCGCTCCGCGGAAACGCCTTTTTCGTGCATCCCTATGGGAATGCCTCTGCCGTTGTCAGAGACCTCGGCGGAGCCGTCGGCCTTTAAGACCACCCGGATCTCCGTGCAGAAGCCTGCCAGATGCTCGTCCACGGAATTGTCCACGATCTCATAGATCAGGTGGTTTAAGCCCCTTGTGGAGGTGGAGCCGATATACATGCCGGGACGGCGGCGCACCGCCTCCAGGCCTTCCAATACGGTGATGCTTGAAGCATCATAGTTTGATAACTGTTCCATTCAGGAAATCTCCTACTGTAGTTCCGGTATCTTTTTGGTGATGGCAATGGCCAGGGACCCGGGGCCGATATGGGTGGCGATGCTTAAGGGAAGATTTATGCAGAGGACTTCTTCCAGGCCGAAGGTCTCTTTAATCTCCTCCGCAAATTCCTTCGCCGCCTCTTCATTTACGGTGTGGTGAACGGCAAAGCGCAGGCTTTTAAGATCCCCGTGAAACCGTTTTTCCACATCGTTTTTGATGGCGTTTTGCATGGTGGTCTTTGCCTGGGCCATGGTGCGGACCTTGGCAAAGGCATCCAGCTTCTCCCCCTGGATGGTGAGCACCGGCTTGATCTTTAACAGGGTCCCGATGGCGGCTGCAGCCGGGGTGATGCGCCCTCCCTTTTTCAGATAATACAGGGTGTTCAGGGTGATATAGATGCTGCACTCGAATTTCTCCCGCTCCAGGATCTCCTTGATCTCCAGGGCACTTCTCCCCTGCGCTGCCAGGGCCAGGGCATCCGAAGCGGATAAGCCCTGGGTGTTTGCGATCCGCTGGTTATCCACTACCTGCACCCGTCCGTTATAATCCTCAGACAGCATCCTGGCCGTCTGATAGGAGCCGGAGAGGCCGCTGGACATGGGGATGTGCACCAGTTCATCATGGGTCTTTAACAGCGCATCCCAAAGCTCCATAATGTCCCCGGGAGAAGGCTGGCTGGTTACGATATCCGCACCCTCCTCCATTCTCCTGTAATACTCCTCCTGGGTCAGATCCACTCCTTCCAGGTATTCCTTTCCGTCAATGGTAAAGGGCATGGCCAGGCTTTCAAACCCCAGCTTCTTTGCCTCCTCGGGAAGGACGGTTGAATTGGTGTCGGTCACTACTGCTACCTTAGGCATAATAATCCTCATTCCGGAGCGTATACCGAACTCTGTTCGCTTTGCGACAGCGCGATCCAAATATCAGATTTGGATCTGCCATCAGGCGATTTGTGACGCTCCGGCACAAATCGCGAGCTGAAGCTTTGGGAAACGCTGATTAAAGCGTTTAATCTGGTTCATAAACTGTATGCGCCGTGCTTTGCGAAAGAGCCCAGCATGCTGTTTAACAGCGCATGCTCCGGCATCTTAAGCTCCGGATCCTCAGCCATCAGCTTCCCGGCCGCCAGATCCGCCTGCTTCAGGAGCCCGGCATCCTGATAGATATCCGCCAGCACAAAGGGCATTTCCCCGCTCTGCCGAATCCCGAAGAACTCCCCGGGGCCTCTCAGGGCAAGGTCCTTTTCGGCGATCTCAAAACCGTTATTGGAGCCTGCCAGAATGTTCAGACGCTCCAGAGTCTCTTTTTTTTCATTGCCCGCAATAAAAATACAGTGGGACTGGGCACTTCCCCGGCCTACCCTGCCCCGCAGCTGATGCAGGGCCGCCAGTCCGTAGCGCTCCGCGTTTTCGATGAGCATGACGGCGGCATTGGGCACATTCACTCCCACCTCCACCACCGTGGTGCTCACCAGCACATCCGTCTTTCCCTCAGAGAATTCCTGCATGATCCGGTTCTTTTCCGCAGGCTTCATTCTGCCGTGGAGGGTGGCGATACGGATGGTTTCCGGCAGGACCCTTTTCAGATAGGAGGAATAGTCCTCCACATTCATCAGAGCGTTCTCCTCGCAAAGCTCCGGATCCACGCTGTTTTCGGAAGGGGCGATCATGGGGCAGATCACATAGGCCTGCAGCCCCTCCCGGATGCGCTTGACCAAAAACTGCAGGGCCGTAGTCCGCTTTGCTGCGGGGATCACCGCGTTTTTAATGGGCAGCCTGTTTTTAGGCAGCTCATCGATGACGGAGATATGCAGATCCACGTAAAGGATCAGGGCGAGGGTCCTGGGAATGGGGGTTGCGCTCATTACCACGGTATGGGGGAGGGTCCCTTTTTCGGAGAGCTTCTCCCGCTGCCGCACCCCGAAGCGGTGCTGCTCATCCGTGATCACAAGGGCCAGATCCTTAAACTGCACGCTCTCCTGGATCACGGCGTGGGTCCCAATGGCCAGATTCGCCTCTCCCGATAACAGGGCTTTCCGGGATGCTTTTTTCGCCGCCGCGGGAACAGACCCCGTTAAAAGCACCGGCACAAAGGGCAGCCGGTATTGCTCCGTCAGCGCTTTGATGCTTTCAAAATGCTGGAGAGCCAGCACCTCCGTGGGGGCCATCAGGGCGCCCTGATAGCCATTGGCAGCAGCCATCAAAAGCATTAACACCGCCAGGATGGTTTTGCCGCTGCCCACATCCCCCTGGATCAGCCGGCACATAATATGATCCGAGAGGCAGTCCTCCTCGCATTCCCGAAAGACCTTCAGCTGCGCCTTTGTCAGTCTGTAGGGAAGGGCTTCCAAAAGCCTTCTGCAGTCCGCCACGGGGATCATGGGATGGGTGTTTTTCTCCTCCTCGTTCTCCCGCTTCAGCCTGCGGATGTTTAACAGAAAAAGGAAAAACTCATCAAATACCAGCCGGTCCCTGGCTTTTTCCAACGCCTCCATAGAGGCGGGGAAATGCATGGTGCGGATGGCTTCTTCATAGGAAGGAAACCCATCCCTAAGATCCTCCGGAAGGTATTCCGGAAGCTCTTCTGCCTGAAGGGCCTGGGCAATGGCCTTCTGCAGCCCTTTGGCGGTCAGGTGGGCGCTTAAGGGGTAAACAGGCCGTAAGGTATTCTCAAGCAGGACGTATTCTTCCCTGTCATAGAGCCTGGGCTGGTCCAGCACAAGACTCTCTCCCTTTTTTCTGGGAACAGCCCGGAACACGCGCCATGTCCCGGGCTTTAACACCTTTTTCAGATAAGGCATATTATAGAACCGGATCCGGATCCTGCCGGAGGCGTCTGCGATCTCCGCATTCAGGATGGTGTAGTTCTTTGCCCGGATCACGGAGGGCATGGTGAGGACTCTGGCATAGACCGCCAGATCCTCTCCGGGAGCGGCGTCCGCGATCCCCCTGAGCTCAGGCATTTTATCATAATCCCTGGGATAATAACGGATCAGGTCCCTTGTGTCAAAGAGTCCCAGCTTTTTGTAATAGCTGCCGGTCTTTTCACCGATCCCTTTTAAATCGGTAATGCTCAGGGTCATTCCACGGAAAGGATGTAGGGATACACCGGCTGGCCTCCGAAAAAGGCCTCGCATTCCACTTTCGGGAAGCGCTTCCTGATCTGATCCATCAGGGCCTCGGCCTCTGCTTCTTCCACGTCGCTTCCGTAGTACATGGAAAGCAGCTCCGCCTCGTCCCCCGCCTTCTCCAGAAGCTTTTCCACAGTGGAGACAACGGCATTGTCCAGAGTCTTTTCCACGGTCAGGATCCCGGAATCTCCCAGTCCCATGTAATCGTCCTTGTGGATCTGTATGTCATCGATCATGGTGTCCCTGACAGCGACAGTGACCTCCCCGGTCAAAATCCGGGAGATCTCCTCCTTCATCTGTGCTTCATTTTCCGAAAGCCCCAGCTCCGGCACATATCCCATGACGGCGCTTAAGCCCTGGGGAATGGTCTTTGTGGGAATGACTCTGACATCTCCCTTCTGATACAGCTTTGCCGCCTGCTCCGCTGCCAGGATGATATTGCCGTTATTGGGGAGCACAAAGACCGTGTCCGCGTTCACCTGCTCGATGGCATGGAGGATATCCTCAGTGGAGGGGTTCATGGTCTGGCCTCCTTCCACCACATGATCCACTCCCAGATCCTTAAAGATCGTGGCAAAGCCCTCTCCCGAGAGGATGCTGACAAAGCCCACAGGCTTTTTTTCCGCCTTTGCGGGGGCGGGGGTCTGATTCAGCTCCTCAAAGGCCGCGGCGCTCTGCATTGCCTCCGGAGCCTTTTCCCCGGGAAGCTTTTCCGCCTGGCCCGTGATCTCCACTCCCTTGATCTCCACGTATTTGCCGCCGGACATCCGAAACAGCTTTTCCCTGTGCTCCATGCGCATATTGTCGATCTTCATATTGCACAGCTGGCCGTAGGAAAGGGCCTTCTGGATCGCAAGGCCCGGATCATTGGTGTGGACGTGGACCTTGATCATCTCATCATCCCCCACGAACACCAGGCTGTCTCCCAAAGAGCCCAGATACTTTTTCAGATCCTTTTCCGTTTTCGGATTCAGGGGCTCCTTTAACAGGATCATGTATTCCGTGCAGTAGGCGAATTTGATCTCCATGTTCGCCTGAGCCTGGACGGATTTCGTCTTCGGCGTCATCTTGACGGAGGCTTCCGTAGTCTTA
>CAMNLO010000104.1 GCA_946543095.1 uncultured bacterium | reverse complement strand
TCACCGCCTGTTTCCGAATTTGGCTTCGTTTCCGCCTCACTGATCTGCAGGTACTCCCCGAAAACATATCCGGATTGAGCAGGAACTCGGATCTTTACCCAGTCCTGTACTTTGTCCAGGACACTCACTTCCTGTCCGTCGATCAGATAAGTGAAGGCCAGGTTGTCCATACCGGGACCGGTACGGACATTGAGGGTATAACCACCGGTCGAAACCTTGCCGATCAAGGGCGCATGCGGCTTTTCCCTTTCCCCCTCCTCATCCGGATAGGCAGAGGTACCATCCTCGTAAGCCTGCGAAATCTGTTCCGTGATCTCTTCACCGGTAAGTGCCGCTGCGGGAAGCTTTGCGGGATCCAAAGCCGCAAAGGATTCGGAATACTGAAACAGGATGGCAAGCAGGAGCGGGCCCATCAGGCGCAGCCTCAGGTATTTCCTGAACAGTCTCATTATCGTCTTCATTCATCCTCCTTTCCGAACAGGGAATAGCCGTTATCATCCGGATAAAGGAATGTGTTTTCCCCGATATCCGGCAGGACATCTTCCGGACTGTCCTCATCCGCTAAGTCTTCGCTTTCTGAATGGGATGAGTCAGAGCCGTTCCCAGTTGTGATGTCTTCGTTCATCACAGATTCCATTCGTCCTTCACCGGGCGGACCGCCTTCATTACTTCCTCCGCCATCACCGACACCGGGCACCAGTCCGAGAATCCCCTTTTTTGCGGCTTCGAGTATCTCGGCGAGCTGGGCGGGGGTGACATTGGCCGCCTGCACGATCTCGTTTACCGTGGTCTTTTCGACCTGGCGGTAACGTTCCTCCAGGTCTTTTACCCGCTTTTCCTGCTGGGCAAGGCGCATCCTTGCCCTCGCCAGCTCATCGCCAATCTTTTCCAGCTGTGTGATCATTATTTCCGTTTCCTCCTTATACCAGCCACTCTTCGCAGCTCTTTCTTTCTCATTCAGTTCAGCCGGCCGAAGGCCAGCAGGTGTTCCCTGTAATACTGGTCCTGCAGGTTTGCGTAGGAGACCGGGTTCCCGCAGTGGATGATCATATGGTCGCCAACATAGATCGCGACATGCGACGCCCCTGCGGTATCATAGGTTCCCTGAAAGAAGACCAGGTCGCCAGGCCGTGCCTCGCCCTCCGGAATGACGGTACATACACCGAGCAGCCCGTTTGCCGTGAGCCTTCCGACGTTCCATCCGTTGCCGCAGTGGTTGACCACCCAGGAGACAAAGCCGGAGCAGTCAAAACCTGTTTCCGGTGTACTGCCTCCCCAGACATAAGCCTTGCCAAGGTACTTTGTCGCCTCCCGCATCATGTTGGAGAACCGGCTGTCTGTCAGGTATTCTGCCCGTATCTGGTAGTCAAGGTACGGCTGGACTGTGGACGCCCCATAAGGCAGACCCGCAAAAAGGTCAGGACGGTTTCCCAGCGACTGGACAAGGAGCTCATAGTGGGCACTCTCTTCCTCCGACATCCCATATGCCTCGATTGCCGCGTCAATGCCGCGGTTAGTAAGGCGGATCTTCAGGGTATCATATGGCCAGGCAACCCCGTCCTCATCCTCGCGCTCCCCATTGATATACTCGATGGCGAGTTCATACTGCTGACTCACCAAATACTGCACCATGGCAAATGTCCCGTCATCCCACCGGTATGCGCCGTGGGTGGCGGTAAGGAATGCGGCAAGCTTATACGGATCATGGCCCACCTCGTCCATCTGAATATCGAATGCGTCGTAATCCTCATAGTCGTGCCGAAGGGTCTCGACCTGCCCAATATAATCCTCCTCCAGGGAGCGGTACTGTTCCTCCACGTAAAGGATGTCTTCGTCCTCCGCCGCAAAGGACGTCAGACTGACGGTATCACCCCCCGGCAGAAACAGAGAACAGGATGAAACACCGCTGATAACCATCATCATGATTAGGAATCCGACCAGGATCATGACGATCCCTCCGGCATGCTTCCTTCCCACGTCTTTCAGCGCTGCAGCGGCACGTGATGCCGCATTGGCCGCACCGGCAGGTCCATTTCCACCTTTTCCTGCTGTCTTTACGGCTTTTCCCATCTGCTTCCTTGCCCTGTCAGCATTCTTTTTCTTTATCTTTTTCTTCTGCGCCTTATGCTGCTTCCCCTGAGGAGCAGCCAGCTCCGCGGTGCCACGGGCAGCTTCAGCAGCGATATTGCTGTCATTATCCCTGTCATCGGACAAAAGACGGGCAGCCGTCCGTTCGGCATTGCGCAGTGCTGTCGTCTTTACTTTATCGGCAAACCGGTTTGCCATGGTTTATCCCCCTTTCTCTCTTTTGCTGTTTGCCGGATTTACGTTTGCTGATGCTGTCGGGCCCTTTTCCGCATCCGGTGACTTCTCTATCCATTTTGTCGACATTATTCGATAGAGTTCCAGGTCCTTCGGGAAGCGGTCCACGAACGGCAGGATGACATTTCCGTAAAAGAGCAGCCCCTCGCCTTCCCCGGACTGGGTTACGAATGACAGCTGGTGCGGCGAGATGGAAAGCTGCTTTGCCAGGATTGCCCGGTCTCCGGGAGCCTGGTTGAGCATCAGGATGAAATCGCTGTTTTCAAAAATGTTCGAGATCTCCGGGGATGCCAGAAGGTCCTTGATGTTCTGCGTTAATCCGGTTGGTACGCCTCCCCATTTGCGGAAACGCTTCCAGATCTCCACGGAATAGGCAGCTGTCTGCTCCTCCTTCAGCAGCAAGTGGAATTCGTCTTGATAGTATCTTGTAGTTTTTCCCGCTTCCCGGTTTGCTGTCACACGGCCCCAGACCGCATCCTGGATGATCAGCATGCCCAGCTTTTTCAGCTGCTTTCCCAGCTCCCGGATGTCATAGCAGACCAGGCGGTTGGTGATATCCACGTTGGTCCGGTGGTTGAAGAGGTTGAGCGATCCCTTCACGTAGATCTCCAGGGCTGCGGCCACATGCCGGGCTTCCTTCTCCTCCTGCGACAGGAGGGCGTTGTACAGGTCCTCCAGCAGCGGGATGTTTTCCGGCACCGGGTCTTCGAGGTATTTTCGGTACACCTGGTGGACACAGCGGTCGATGACCGTCTTTTCCACGGGACCGAGGCCTTCCTTGCCACCGACAATCAGTTCACAGAGGGAAAGAATGAAATCGCTCTTCAATACCACAGGGCTCTCGTCCTCGGAGTAGTTGAGGTTGATGTCCATCGGGTTGATAAAGTCCGAACTGGAAGGGCTGATGTGGATCACCTGCCCGGAAAGCCGCTCCACAAGCGGCGCATACTCCGACTCAGGATCGCACACGATGATGTCGTCGTCCGTCACCAGGAAGGCGTTGGTGATTTCCCTCTTGGCGGCGAAGGATTTACCGGATCCTGGTGTGCCCAGAATCAGGCCGTTCGGGTTCTTTAAGAGTTTCCGGTCCGCCATGATCAGGTTTCCGGAAAGGGCGTTCAGTCCGTAATACAGGGCTTCCTTCCCCCGCTGTGTGAGCTCCTGGGTTGTAAAGGGCACCATAATCGCCGCCGCGCTGGTTGTCAGGCCGCGGTCGATGGTGACCGGGTTGTCGGCTAAAGGCAGGCAGCCGGCCAGCCCCTGTTCCTGCCGGAAGGTCAGCGGCCGCAGGAGGCAGTTGTGCCTCTGGGCGATCGAGCCGGCACGGAGCAGGGTGGTCTTTAACGCCTGCGAAGTCTTTGCCGTGTGAAGCATCAGCAGGGTCACGAGAAAGTACCGCTCGTTCCTCCCCTGAAGCTCCTGCAAAAGCTCCTTCGCGTCCCGTCCGAAGGTCACAAGGTCACTGGGCAGGACGTCGATATCGTATCCGGCCCTCACGGCCTTTTTCTGCTCGTCGATCTTGGAACGGTCGAGCTCCGTGATCTTATGCTTGACCTGCCGGATCGCCTCGTTCATGTCGACGGAGCGGATATGCAGGGAGATGACCTGGCTTTCCTCCATCTCTAAAAAATCCCGCAGCATCTCATCGGAAAGCTCCGGGGCGGCGATCAGCAGGAAGCTGGCCGCGCAGCAGGCCTCCCCCATCAGGAAGGTACGGGCCGGCGAGAAATCCAGGGAGGGCGGGGCGATAAAGTCCTTCGGGGAGAGCCCTGTCGCCGGAAGCCACTTCCAGTCAAAGAGGAAAGGCTCCCGATCACGGATGTGGTAGACCCCGTGAAGGACGGCAAGGCGTTCCTTTCCCGATAACGCCTCCGCGGATGCTCCGATGCGCCGGAAGCCGGCGAGGATGTCGTTCTGGACATGCTCCAGCCTGGGCCTTGCCTGCTTCAGCGTTTCCGCATTCAGGCCGAAGGTAAGGTATTTTGCCTTGATGAGGCCGTTATTTCCCTTTTCCGCCTGGGAGCGCAGCATGCCGGCGTATTCCTGCCTGATCCTGTTAAAACCGTCATCCTTATCCGGGACATTAATGATTTCTTCGGAAGCGGCATTTCCCGCTTCCCGGTTCACAAAAGTCAACTCGAAGGAAATGGAACTGTCAAAGGAGTTGAGAAAGGAGCACCACTCCCCGAAAATCGCTTTCTGGTCGTCCTCCGTGGCCAGCTGGTAGTTGATATCCTGGAACCGGACGGTCCGGCTGTAATACCCTTCCCTGACCCGGCAGGTCCCGTCCGGGTACATCACCTCGAAGGGGATGGACTGCTGGACGGTGGTGGGCTTCCCGGTATCCGTCCCGGCACGGCGGATAGCCTCCCGGATCCGTCTCCGTTCCCCGCGGGAGAGCTTTGTGGGAAGCATATAGGGCTCCTCACGGCTTCTTCTGCGATGCCCGTTCTCCTTACGTTTCTTTTTGCTTCCGGCTGTTTTTCCGCTGCCTGGGTTCGCGTCCCCGCTTCCGGGCGGGGCCCCATTTCTTTTCTTTTTTCTGAACAATCGCCCTGACCTCCTTTTCCAGCTGCGACTGCCGCATGAGGGCGGCATACAGGTTTTCTGTCTGATAGATGCGTCTCCTCGGGCGGATGAATCTGGCCCGGATGAACTGCATCGCGATCTTTTCCGGTGTCTGTCCGTCCTTCTCATACATGCCCATGAAGAACAGGGGCAGCATGACAAGGATCATGCCCAGGCAGGCCAGGGAGTTGTTCCCGGTCTTCCTGAGCAGGAAAAAGGACGGCACCCCGAAGAGCGCCGCCCCGCCGAAACAGATGAGCTGTCTTTTGGTCAGGCCGAGGATGATTCTTGCCCTGACCTTGCTTAAGTCCCTCGGGACCTGTACGCTGAGTGACATAGATTCCTCCTTTTTAGGTTTTTGCTGACTGATAAACGAGCTGTCATACCAGCTCTGTATTCCCGGTTACCGGGCGCTTAAGATTCCCCTTGCCAGCGCACCTGTCTTGAACAGGGTGAAACACAGCAGGACCGAGTAGCCGACCACGCCCCACAGTGAAGCAATCAGGTCATCCGAAATAGACGCCTGACTGATCAGTACGGAATAGATCCCGACACAGATGAGGATCAGGAAGCCCTGCAGGCCAAGGGCGGCAAGGGAACGCAGGTAGTTCTGCCCCATCTGGCTCTGTTCCCGGTTGCCGAAGGTGGCCAGGGGGATCGGAGCCAGGCTGGTGGTCAGGTAAATCTCGATCATCCTCCCGTAGACGATGATGAAGATCACGATAGCGATCGCCTGCATCACCAGCTGGATGATCATGGACTGCAGGAAAAGTCCAAAAAGCTCACCCACCTCCATTGTGTCCAGCGTGGTACGGATATCGGTAAGGGTATCCGCGCTGATTGCCGCGTCTCCACCGATGACGCCGGATGCGCCCTGGACGACCTGCTGGGCTGCCTCAAAGACAGCCATGACAATCGGGAAGGTGTTGCTGATGACAAGCACGGCGGCGAAGGTCTTGATAACCCAGCGGAAAAAGAACCAGGTCTCGAAGCTCGCCAGATTGTTATGGTCGATGACCATCTGGATCAGCTCCACACAGGCGATGAATGTCAGGATCACCCCGGCAATCGGCAGGATCACGGTTTCCGAAACCTGGCGGATCATGGAGAAGACCTCCGGGGAGAAGTCCGCCGGGGTCGTTCCCACCTCCGAGGCGATATTGGCCGCCTGTGTGTTGACTGAGTCGAATATGCCCGACAGGTTCCTCATGATCCCGGAAATGAGGAGGGAGCGGATCCAGTCGGAAAGCTTCTC
>CAMNLO010000103.1 GCA_946543095.1 uncultured bacterium | reverse complement strand
GGAGTGCCATGGTCACAAGCCCTCCCACAGGAAGTAATATCCGTTTTTCCAAAAAGGCGGGAGAGCCTTCGCTCCCCCGCTTTGTATCCTTAGGTTCCATGTTATGTAAACTAATGCACGGTTCTTAAACCGCCTTGCCGGCTTCCGCTTCCGCCTTCTTGGCCGCCGCAGCCGCAGCTGCCGCCTTCTTCTTTGCTTCCGCCTCCGCAAGCTCCTTCATCTTCTTTTCCATGGTCACATCCGAGGGCACATGGGGATCAAAGATGATCTTCTTGGGGCATTTCTCTGCGCAGGCGCCGCAGCCCACGCACTTGTCATAGTCGATCCTGGCGATATTGTTTTCCACATGGATGGCGTCATGAGGGCAGTTCTTCTCGCAGAGGCCGCAGCCGATGCAGCCCACGGAGCAGACCTTCATGACAGCCGGTCCCTTGTCCTTGCTGCTGCAGGCCACAGAGACCTGGGCATCGTAAGGGATCAGATCGATCAGGTGACGGGGGCAGACGTTCACGCACTTGCTGCAGGCCTTGCAGGCCTCCTTGTCCACCTGGGCCACACCGTTTACGATATGGATCGCATCAAAGGGACATTCCGCAACACAGGTGCCGAAGCCAAGGCAGCCGGAGGTGCAGCCCTTGGGGCCGCCGCCGGGAACAAAGGCCGCCATCCTGCAGTCCTCATGGCCGGAATACTCGTAATTCTGCTTTGCCACGGAAGGGTTCCCCACGCAGTGGACAAAGGCCACCTTGCGGACGGAATCCCCCACTTCCACACCCATGATCTCCGCGATCTTTTTGCCTACGGCCTCGCCGCCCACAGGGCATTGATTCACGGGCGCTTCCCCCTTCGCGATGGCAGCGGCAAGACCGGAACAGCCGGGGAATCCGCAGCCGCCGCAGTTATTGCCGGGAAGGGCCGCAAGCACAGCCACTTCCTTTTCATCTACCTCCACCCGAAACTGGATCGCCGCGATCCCAAGGAAGATCCCTACGAAGATACCGACGGCTCCCACAACGAGGGTGGCGATTATCACTCCATTCATATTTACCTCCATTCATTTGTATAAACTACGGACCGCTTCAGCTTCGCTTTCCGCGCTCCTGTCGCTATTCGCATATCGCATCGCTCTTTTTCATCGCGCTGCTTTTATGCTCATACCGATTACCCTGCGCTATGTCCATCCGGTCCGGAATGCGAGCATTCCGGACGGCTCTCCGCAGCGCAGGAGTTTATACCGCTATATCAGTCCCGAGAACCCGCAGAACGCGATGGCCATCAGTCCCGCTGTGATCATGACCTGGGGCATCCCGCGAAATGACTCGGGGATATCGTTGTACTCCATTTTCTCCCTGAGGCTTGCCAGGATGATGATGGAGATCGTAAAGCCTACGGAGGTGGCAAAGCCGTTCACCACGCCCTCCAGGATGCCGTACTCCTTCTGCACATTGGTCAGCGCCACACCCAGCACCGCACAGTTGGTGGTGATCAGGGGCAGATAGATGCCCAGGGCGTTGTACAAAGAGACCATGTATTTTTTCAGGAACATTTCGATAAACTGCACCAGCGCCGCGATGACCAGAATGAACACGATGGTCTGGAGATACTCGATCCCCAGGGGCACCATGATGAACTGGTAGATCAGTCCCGTCACAGCCGATGCGATGGTGATAACAAAGATAACGGCGAAGCCCATGCCCTTTGCGGTCTCCACCTTCTTGGACACGCCAAGGAAGGGGCAGATCCCCAGGAACTGGCTCAACACCACATTGCTCACTAAGGATGAGCTGATAAGAATTACCAAAAGATCCTTGATCATTATGCACTCACTCCTTCCTTCTCAGGTCTTGCACAGCTGGCAGCGGTGCCGCAGCTTGCGCAGTCACTGGAGCAGCCGGACTGGATCTTGCTCATATCCTTGCCCCGCTTCTCTCCTTCGATCTTGATCTTGTTCTGGATAGCAGTCAGGCAGGCCAGCACCAGGAATGCCCCGGGAGGCATGATCAGAATGCCGATGGGAGTGTAGGCGGCGGGCATGATGTGAACGCCGAAAATGGAGCCGGCGCCGAAGATCTCACGGATGGCTCCCAGGATCGTTAAGGCCATGGTAAAGCCCAGGCCCATGCCGATGCCGTCAAATAAGGAAGGGATCAGGCCGAACTTGGACGCATAGGCCTCCGCTCTTCCCAGGATGATGCAGTTTACGACGATCAGCGGGATGTACAGGCCGAGAGCCGCGTACAGCGCCGGGATAAAGGCCTTTAACAAAAGCTCCGTCATGGTCACGAAGGAAGCGATGACCACGATGAAGGCAGGAATACGCACCTTATCGGGAATGATCTTCCTCAGGGCCGAAATGAACAGATTGGAAAGGGCCAGCACCACCGTGGTGGAAAGGCCCATGCCCAGGCCGTTGGTGGCGGAGGTGGTCACCGCCAGGGTGGGGCACATGCCCAGCACAATGACAAAGGTGGGATTCTCTTTTAAGATCCCGTTATATAACCGCTCAATGGGAGTGTTCTCTTTGAGTTCCATGATCACGCTCCTCCTTTCAAAGCTTGTCTGAAGTACAACAGTCCGGCGTTCACACCGTTGGTCACCGCATTGGAGGTCACGGTGGCGCCGGAGATGGCATTGATCTCATCCTCCGCGGAGGCTGCGTTTCCTTTCACATAGGTGAACTTCTCCACGTTCCTGTCCGCAAACTGGGGCTTCAATACCTCCTCCGCCCGCATGCCAAGACCTGCGGTCTCGGCGATGGAAAGGATGGACATGCCGTTTAAGGTGCCGTCGTTCTGAATGCCCAGAGAGAACTGGATATTGCCGCCGTAGCCCTCTTTTGTGGTAACGGTCACCACATACCCCTGCACATTGCCGGAGGCATCCAGGGCCTTTACGGCTTCGTCGATCTGCTGCATGGGGTATTCAGCGATGATGACATCGGTGGCACCGGTCACATCCATGGGCTCAAAGGACTCCGCGGTGGCGAAGACCTCTTTATAGGCCGCCTGCTTTGCCGCCAGCTCCTGGGCTTCGATGGCCTGGGCGGTGATCATATTGACGCCGCCTAACACAAGGCCGGAGATCAGGGTGATGGCAAAGAGGATCCCCGCATCTTTCATCATGGCACCGATGGGACTCTGCTGTTCTTTCTTCTCCGCTTTCACTTCGTTATTCTGCTCGCTCATGCGTTCTCCCCTCCTTTCCCGAAGGCCTTGGGAAGGGTCATGTTCTCGATCAGGGGCACCAGGAGGTTGCTGATGATGATCGCATAGGAAACGCCTTCCGCAGAGGGCCCGAACACACGGAAGATGCCGGTGAGAAGACCCAGCACCACGCCGTATACATACTGTCCTTTTCTGGTAATGGGGCTCGTGACGTAATCCGTGGCCATATAGAAGGCACCCAGCATCAGTCCGCCGCCGGCCAGATGACCGGAGATATAGGTGGGATCAAAGCCGTGGCCGCCGAAGATGGTCACAAAGATCACGAGGGTGATGATATAGGTGGCGGGGATGCGGATGGTGATCACATCAAAGAGGATCAGGAAGCATGCCCCGATGACAATGGCGATCATGGAAGTCTCGCCGATGGTACCGGAGGTGCGGCCGATGACCATATCCAGCACATTATAGGCCCCGTTTGCCTTCACAGCCGCTAAGGGAGTGGCTCCGGTGTAAACATCCGGCACGGCGAAATTAGTCATGATGGTGGTAAAGGAAAGGATCAGGAAGCATCTGCCGCCAAGGGCCGGGTTCATGAAATTCTGTCCCAGTCCGCCAAAGAGCATCTTCACCACCACAATGGCGAAGAAGGCGCCCAGCACCCCGATCCACCAGGGGGCTGCCGGAGGCAGGTTCAATGCAAGAAGAAGGCCGGTTAAGGCTGCGGAGCAGTCCCCGATGGTCACATCCTTCTTTAAGACCTTGCACATGATGTATTCCGCCAGCACAGCGGAGGCCACCGTCACGATCACAAGGATCGCGGCGTTCAGTCCGAAATTGAAAATGCCGAACACCGTGGCGGGGATCAGGGAGATGATCACAAGGAGCATGATGCCCTGTGTGGTGATCTTGTCTCTGATATGGGGATTGGAGGATACCTGGTAGTTCATCTGATCATTCATCCTTCTTTTCCTCCTTTCCCTCTTTTGCTTCTTCCGTCTTCACTGCTTCCTTTTTCTCCTCTGCCTTGGGAGCCTCTTCCTTCTTCGGAGGAGGGGCGGCTTTGGCGCGGGCCTTTGCCAGCTGGATCTTTCTCATGGACTTGATAACCTGGGCCAGCTGTCTCTTGGCAGGGCACACGAAGCTGCAGCTGCCGCATTCCACGCATTCCATACCGTTCTCCGCAAGGAATCTCTCCTCATCGAATTTCTCGGAGTAGACGGAAAGGCGTCTCGGCACCAGCCTGGAAGGGCAGGCGTCGATGCAGCGTCCGCAGTTGATGCAGGCGGAGGGAGCCATCATGCTCACCTCGTCCTTTGTGAAGCAAAGCAGCGCGGAGGCTGTTTTGGTGGTGGGCACGTCGGTGCCGAATAAGGCAAAGCCCATCATGGGGCCGCCGGATACGATCTTTTCGGGCTGCTCCTTAAAGCCGCCGGCTTCCTCAATGAGCTCCCCGTAATTGGTGCCGATGCGGACGATAAAGTTCCGGGGGTCTGCGATGGCATCTCCCGTCACCGTAACGATCCTGTGCATCAGGGGCTTCTGCTCGTACACCGCCTGATAGATGGCTACGATGGTGTCCACATTGTCCACGATACAGCCGGCGTCGGCGGGAAGCATTTTGGAATTGATGGCCCGTCCGGTGCAGGCGTATATGATCTGGCGCTCTGCGCCCTGGGGATACTTGGTCTTTAAGGCATAAACCTCGATCCTGGGCTCATCCTTCACCAGGTCGGAAAGCTTCTGGATGCAGTCCGGCTTATTGTCCTCCACCGCAAGGATGCCCTTCGCGTTGTCAAACAGGGCTAGCATTGCCTTCATGCCTAAGACCAGCTTTTCGGGCTCTTCTAACATCCTGCGATAGTCACTGGTCAGATAGGGCTCGCACTCCGCGCAGTTGGCGATGCAGAACTCGATCTTGTCCGGCTCCTTGGGGGAAAGCTTTACGTGTGTGGGGAAGCCTGCGCCTCCCATTCCCACGACTCCGGCTTCCTGGACCCTGCGGATGATCTCCTTCTTGTCAAGGCCTTCCACAGACTCGATCTTTGCGGGATACTCCACCTCATCATATTTGCCGTCATTTTCGATGATGATGGAATTCACCATGTCCCCGGTGACCACACGCCTGGGTTCGATACTCTTCACCGTACCGGAAACCGTGGCGTAGATAGGCGCGGACACGAAGCCTCCTGCCTCAGCGATCTTCTGGCCCGTGATCACATGGTCGCCCTTGGCCACGATGGGCTTTGCGGGCGCTCCGATATGCTGGGACACAGGATAGACCAGCTCTCCCTTGGGCAGGACGGCTTTGATGGGCTTGTCCTTGGAGAGATCCTTTCCGTCATACGGATGGATCCCGCCAACAAATGTCAGTTTTGGCATATCCTCCCTCTTTTCCTTTCCTTAGTTATAAAAGTTCACATACGCTATTACTATACTCTTGTCAGAAGAAAAAATCTACAATAAATTCGGAATTACAGCGTGAAATAGCCGATCAGAAAGAGGTGTGAAAGTACTCCTCATGACCCAGATGGAAGGGGCCGTATTTTAAGAGGATCACGGCGTCCGGCCGCAGCTCCTCAAGGAGTTCCGGCGTGATGCTCTCGGGAGAATAGGAGCTGCCGATATGCAGGGCCTTCACCTGGGTCAGAAGAAAGGGCTCCAGGGGATACCCGTAGGAATCCTCTAAAAACAGCACAGAAAGGTCATTGGGTGCCTGTTCGTTCACATAGCCTCTGGCGGTGTCCTTGCCAAAGACGGTTTCGTAGGTGGTGACCTGATAGCTGATCCGGTCCGCGCCCTCCAGCACGTAGAACAGCTCTTCCATGCTGCCCTGTTGTCCGCTGACCAGCTCTTTTAAATCCGTGGGAAACCCCGGCAGGAACACATCAAAGTCCTCTCTGCCTCCCGCAAAGAAATACCCGGTGCGCTTCGCGTAGCTGCCGATCATGACATCCGGGATGGTCGTTACGCAGTAGCTCTCCGGATCCAGAAGGGAGGGCTCCATCCGT
>CAMNLO010000102.1 GCA_946543095.1 uncultured bacterium | reverse complement strand
CTGCTGCTTCTCAGTATGGCCTTCGGGGGAAAGCTTGCCCTAAAGCCCGTCAAAAGGAAAGAAGAGGCAAGGGACCCCTTCCTGGTGCTCAGGGAGCGCTATGAGCTGACTCCGAGAGAGGAAGAGGTGACAAGGCAGCTGGTTTTGACGGAGTTAAAGACCCAGGAGATCGCCGATGCCCTCTTCGTTTCCAGACGGGTGATCCAGCGCTACATCGCATCCATCTATGAAAAGACCGGCACCAAGAGCAGGGTGGGCCTGTATCAGCTCTATTCCGATATCCTGCACAGGGACGGCGCCGCTCTTCAGGAGCCTGCAGCGCAGAATAACACGGATACTCCTATTTTTCACAATTATTAAATCTGCATTTAATATAACGAAAAAATAAGATGGCATAAATGTGAACCCCAGATTGTCGCAAGTGTGACCGCATCCGACGCTTCTTTTATCCGATATCCCTTCGTATAGTTAAATAATAGGGAAGGAACCCAATGTGAGATCTAAGATCGGAGGGAAAGATGAGGGATAGAAAACACAGGAGAGCAGTCAGCCCCAGGGCAGTCACGGCAGTGCTTCTGGCCATCGCCATGGTGCTTCAGACACCCATGACGGGATTGGCGTCGCCGTTTGCGGGAGGTGAGGAGCAGGCCCCGTTCACGGATGCATCCCGGGACGAAGCACAGCTCACGGAGAACGCCCGGGACGAAACGCAGCCGGCGGATGCAGCGCAGGATGCCGGGCATGTCACGGATGCGCCTCAGGAAGCCGGGCATGTCACGGATGCAGCGCAGGATAGAGCGCAGCCTGCGGATTCCGGGAAGGACCGGACGCAGCCCGCAGATGCTTCGGGAGAAGACGGCGGGGAAGAAGGCTCTGAGGAGATCAGAGCAGAGGAGACGTCAAAGGCCGGGACTTCATCCGAGGAGGGGGAAGAGATCTTAAGTGAAGCCCTCGGAGAAGAGACGGCGGAGGATCCCACCGGGACAGCATCAGAGAGCGGAAATCGCTCCGCTTCCGGCAGCGGCGGGGAATATGAGCTGGCAGGGGAAATGGAGATGGAGGCCTTTGCCTTCGAAACCGGGGATCCCTCCCGGGATAAGATCACGGGGACGGAGCTGGATCTCTCCAAGAGCTGGTATTTCCTGCTGAAGGTAAACGGGATCACCCGCATTGGAAGCTTCGGGCTTTTTCCCGCGCCCAATGACGAGATCCCCACAGCGGAGGACAGGCCCGACGGCGATCAGAGGCGGTATCCGGACGGTGTCATATCTTTGGATTTCGGCAGCTCGGACCGCACGGGAAACAGCGAATACTACGGCTCCTGGCAGTACAATACCTCCATTAAGACCGGGGAGACGGATGAATACGGCTATGAGAGCACGAAATTTCTGACTGTGGAGAACGACACCGTCTCAGTGCCCGGCGGAAGCCCCTTAAAATACCGGCAGGGAGGCTACGGGGATTCGGCGCTTTACTACCCCGCCCCCGGGAAATACCGTTTCATCGTAAACCACAACGGCAATCAGATCTCCTACAGCAAGGTCTATACCATTACGGATTCTGAAAATGTCTTTTCTTCCCAGGGAGTGCTGGATGCAGGCTTTTTCAATGTGAAAAAGGCCGACGGGACCCTGGGGAAAACAAAGGACGGGGGAAAGCGGGACTCTTTGAGTTATGTAAACCCTAATGAAGAGCATCTCTGGCTCCGTTTCAAGGATCTCGGGAAGAGCCTTGCGGTTTCCGATATCTCGAAGATCATGGTGGTCCAATGCCAGGGGAACACTTATTTCTCCACGGTCTATCCCATCTATAACACCAACAGCTCCGACTATATGACCTGGAATATGACCTGGAACGATCCGGAAAACAGGCTGGTCAAATCCGGGGACGATATCCTGTTAAATGATTTCTCCTTCCGCTACACCTACACTTATCAGGGGCAGACCAACACTTCCACACATCTGGTAAACGGCGAGAGCTACCGCGTCATGCTGCTTGACACCTCCGGAAAGACCTGGATCTGCAATGATGTGCTCTACGCCTCCAGCATTCCCACTATCTCCACCACCACTTTGCCCGCTGCCAGGATCGGTGAAGCATACGCCGGAACGGACGATAAGGGGAAGTCTGCGGAGTATCAGCAGCTTCTGGGTACGGCGGTAAACGGCGGAACCCTTAGCTGGATCATTTCCTCGGGGACGCTGCCCGAAGGACTGACCCTGACAAAGGACGGAAAGCTTCAAGGCACGGTCCTCTCCGCAGACAAAAACGCCTATGAATTCACCGTGAAGCTTACGGAAGAGGGAGGAAGCTCCGTAGAAAAGAGCTTTACCCTGAAGGTGGATCGCTCGGTTCGGCTGACGGTGCAGGGTCTTCCCGAGGGCGAATACGCCTATGTCCGGATGCGGAATTCTTCAGGCAAGACCATCTCCCTTTGCGGCATTACAGGCGCCTCCAAAGAGGGGGAGAGCGTGGAGGTCTCAAAGGTCCTTTTTGATATCACCAACGGACAGACCACGGATGGAAACGGCGATTCCTTCGATCCGGCGGGGGCGGAAGTCTTTCTCACCAGATACACCTCCCTGGGATATGTGGAGGATACCGCTTCCAAAGTTTCCCTTCAGGCTCCAGGGGGAGTGAAAGAGCTTACCCTGACTGCCGGGGAGATGAAGGAATATACCCTGAAGCTGCAGGATGCCCATGAACCGGAAAGAAGCATTTCCGGAGACAGCCTCTATGCGGAATTAAAACAGGAGGGCAATGCGCTCTACCCTGTCCGGGACAGAACATATCGTTTCCTGGAGAGCCAGAATCTTTCCAATATCACTGCCGGAAAGGTCTATGGCGGAAATGGGGAGCTCTGGAAGCAGTACCGGCTGGAGAAGCTGCAGGGCAGCGCAGTTTCTGCAGATAAAGAGGCAGGGACCCTGATCCTCTCCCTCACCCCCCGGACCAGGCTTTCCCTCAGCGGAAGGATCATCAGCACAAAGAACACGGGAGGCGGCAGCGAGACCAATCCGGTGGCGGGGGCAGTGGTCTCCCTGACCCAGGACTTCAGCGGCATCACGGGAGCCCCGGGAGGAGAGGTTTCCTCTTTTACGGCCACCACTTCCTCTAACGGCTCCTATACCTTCAGCGGCCTTGTGGAGGGGTTGAGCACGAAGCTCAGTGTTTCCGCAACGGGCTACGATCTGTGTCAGCAGACTGCCTTTGCCCTGGATCAGTCTGTCAGTGCATCCGGAAAGAATATCGACATCGGCAATTACATCGGGACCAGGGATTTCAGGCTGAAAGTTTATGGGCTGTCTGTCAGCGGCACAAAGGAAGTGACCTATTCCTATCAGACAGCTTCCCGCGCCTCAGGCGGAGACTATGCGCAGGGCGCCGTTCAGGCTGAGACAAAAAAGGTCAGCACGGAGGTTCCCTTTGATCTTCCTTCCCTTCTGAACCCCGGTTTTTACGCAGGAAATACCCGCCTCACATGGTCGCGTCAGAGCGTTACGGAGAGAGACGCCCTGGATGAGATCACCGGGCGTTACGAACTCTACACTGTCTATGATGTGCCGAAAAGCGCCGATAAGCTTGAATGCTACGGCCTGCCGGAAGGCATCTGTTCTGTGGGGTTAAAATATAATGGAGAACTCCTTTACGAAGAGGAACTCTCCAGATCCGGCTTCGGTCTTTTGGAATATGCCGGGGTCCAGAACGCCGGCGGCGCATCTCTTACGGTTTTGGATGGCAGCTGCCATAGCGTTGTTTCCTTTTCGTCAAACGCGTCCCAGGCGGTTCTGCCGGCAGGGTCCTACACAGTAGTCCTCTGCCCGGCTGCCTATTATCTGCCCTTTGAAAACGGGGCTTATCTGCTCTCAAAGATCAAAGAGGACGGAAAGTGTTTTGTGCAGGAAAATGTCGCGATCACTTCAGGGAATGCCACTCATCTGACCGGTGAGATGCCCCTTCGGGAGGGAACTGTCTCAGCCGCGGTATTAAGCGGTCCGGACCAGGCAGCTGCGGGTCAGATGTATGAGGTTTCCGGCATCATCATGCCCGGAGAAGAGGGCATCAGGGGGCTCAGGATCCAATGTCAGGGTCTTGCGCAGGTGCTGCTCGACGGGAAGACCGTCCCGGTCTCCAACCATTATTACGCCTATAACGAATGGGACGTGAATCTGGGGGAGGAGACGCTGACGGAGCTGACAACGATCCGTATGAAGGTTGTAATGCCTGCCACGGCAGTGGGACTGGTGAACCCGGTCTCACTCATGGTAAAGCCCGAAGGGAGCGGCTGGTACAATACCATCGCTTACCTGAACACAGCCTACCGCAACAGCCTGACCTTCGTCACTCCCGGGGAGATCTCCGCGAAAACGCCGGAGGAGGCAGTGGTGAGCTTCAGCGGCACTGCCAGAAAGAATAAGACCATATCCATATATGACAACGGCATTCTGGTGGCAAGCGCTGAGGCGAATTCCTTCGGCCGCTTCAGCGGACAGCTGACACTGGCCTCCACCTGCTATGCCCACACCCTTACGGCCCGCTATCAGGATGAGAATTCCGGGGCGGGAGAGGAAAGCGTGAGCAACACCCTTTACTGCGGCCTGGGAACCTCCGCCTTACAGGATGTCACCATGGTGTATTATGACGGGGACAGGAATTACGCGGGTCCCAGAAGGATCACCTTTGTCCCCGGGGAGGAGGCAAAGAACTATATCTGCCACGGCAGCATCAAAGCCACCTACACCGCCCGTTTTGTGAACACGCCGGAGGAGAAATATCTGAAGAGCTTCCCGTATTATTCCGAGAAGGACTGGATGGATTATAACAGGAAGGAAGTGGAGTACATTCCCTCTTCTGACGGCTCCGGGGAGGGCACCTTCCGGAATATCTCAAAGGGGCAGGTGTTCTTTAAGATCTTAACCAATAACGGAAGCTATGTCCTGGAGGCGGATCCCTCGAAGACCACCTTCGACCCCAATACAGGCATCGCCTCCTTCACCTCGGAAAGCTTTGACCAGGGCAATGCCTTCACCAACGCAGTGGAGGTGGTCTATGAGCCTGCCACAAGAGAGGAACTCTATCCGGTGCAGGGCAGCGCCTCACTCTCATACGCCATTCCGGAAAGCGTGAAAGCGGATCCCTCCGCTAACCCCTGGAAGCAGGATGAGCTGGGGAACTGGATTTATTACGCGGAAAAAGATTATGACCTGATGAGCTACAGCTCCGGTAAAAATGAGGCCGCTTCCTATCCGGTCTATCAGTTAGAGGATAATACGGTGTATCCCTATGCAGATCCCACAGAAGAGGAACAGGCAGCCCAGTCCGCTTTTAAAGACCTCAGCCAGGGAGAAGGAGAGGAAGAGCTTACCGCTGTGGAGATCGAAAAACTGAATTCCGTCCCTGTTTTTGATTACGCGCAGGTCCTGCAGACAGGCTTTTCAAAGAAGACAGAGGATGTTCCCCTGTATCCGGCCTTTGGATCGGGAGCGTATCTGATGAAACTCTCTACAAAGGAAAGCAGCAAGACGGCAATTCAGAGCATGATCACCCAGAGAAACGCGGCCCTTTCCTTAGAGCTTCAGACCGCGGCGAAGGTATTTAAGAACGACCCCGTAATGAAGGAGCTGGTAAAGGACATCCGGGTGGTGGGAGCGGCAGACGCCGTATACTCCGATCATAATGATCTTGTGTATATCACCTACACGGACTACGCCTCCGCGGTGAACGAGGCCATCATGGAGCAGATGGGCTACAGAAGGGTGGACTACACTCTTAAGATGCAGGATAAGCAGGGCAATACAAAGGCCTATCCCACAGTGCTCTACTACGCCAATACCTCCTATAAGAAAAACGGGGAAAAGATCGAGAACATCTCCGCGCAGAATGCCAAATGGGATGATCCCTACGCGTCCCTTCAGACCTATATCATCAAAAATCCGTTGGTACAAGGCAGCTCCCATCCCTTCGCCTGGATGCGTTATCAGACGGCGGTAGTGCTGCCGGAGGGTCCCAATCCCATCTACACCTCCGGTTTTGTGGCGCCCCTTGTGACCTGGACACCCAAGCCCCGCTACAAGAGCGCGTCCGGGAATTTGGGAACGGCCGCAAAGGGCGGGAACGGCGCCGCCCTGAAGCTGGGCAGCGGGAATGATTCCATCTATCACCCCGACTACAGTAAGCC
>CAMNLO010000101.1 GCA_946543095.1 uncultured bacterium | reverse complement strand
GGAGCTGTAGTCCATGGGGATCCGCTCCGAGGTCTCATAGGCGGAGAGCCAGGGCTCTGTCACCCTTGCCGGATGCAGGGTGTCCAGGTCCAGAAAGGTCCAGACGGAATTGGCGTAGGCAAGAGAATAAGGATCGTGGATCCGCATATGGGGCTCCAGGGCCTGCTCCTCGGGAGTCAGCAAAACCGGCTCCTTCGGCTCCTCTTTGCTTCTCAGCATGAAATTCCGGAGACCGAAAAACCCTTTGATCTCATAGGGTTTCGTGATGACCTCGATCTTTTCCGGCAGCTTCGGGAAACGGTTTACATGGATCTGCCAGAAATTTAAGACCCAGGCCCTGCGCTTTTCCTTCAGGTAGTCCACTCCCACGCCAAGGAGCTCCGACTGCAGGGAGGAACAGTCCTGGAACAGATCCAGAAGCCCCTCCCAGGAGAGATACCCCCGGTCGTCACATTCGCTGTATCGCACTCTTCCGTCAAAACTGAACATCCTGCTTCCCCTTGCTCCCGCTGTCTGTTACAGGGCGCCGTCAGGCCCGTTGGGATGGGTCCTGTCGTACTCCCGCCAGAAATCCTCGTCAGCCCATTCCGTATCGTCGCTGCTGCCGGAGTCGGAGCTTTCCTCTGAACCGGAGTCGGAGCCGGAATCCCCCGAGCTGCTGCCGGAATCGGAGCTCTCTTCATAGTAGCCTGCGGAATCATCCACCGGGGCGTCCTGCAGGGCAGGATCCACGGCAGGGAGCGGCTCCACGGGGATTTCATTCAGATTCTCCGAAGGGATCTCCTCCGCAGGAGCCGCCTCCACAGGGGCTTCCTCCACCGGTGCGGGAGCGCTCTGGGTGTCGGTAGTCATCCCTTCCATAGTCATCACGTCATTCAGCCGGTCGCTCATTTCCGGAGGCACCACCCCCGTCTGGCCCTGGTCCGTGGTGGTCTCCACATACGATCCGCCGGCCTCGGGAGAACCGTAGTACACCGGCGCAGCCTCCTCCGTCTCATCCAGCTTCACAAACAAAGAGCCGTCTCCCTGGACTACGGAAAAGAAAACGCACACCACTCCCATGACGGAGATCAGGACTGTGGCGATGATCCAGATCAGCCGATTCTGTTCTTCTGTCATAATAATCCCCATTCCGGAGCATAAGCGACGGGGCGATCCAAATATCAGATTTGGATCTGCCATCAGGCGATTTGTGACGCTCCAACACAAATCGCAGTGTGTAAAAGCAGTGCTTCGGCATGTTTTTTCACACTATTATCTCCCGTAAAAAAATGTTTCTGTAAAGTATAACACATATTTACTCCAAATGACGAGGCAAACTTCGAATTGCGCAAAGCGTGATCTGTTGCCGGTGTCAACTAAGCTTTTCCCGCGGAAATGCCGATACTATAGACACGAACAGGGAAATGCGCGCCCATAATCCGGCGGATCATGGAAGGAAGCCGGCGCAGGGCCCCCTGCGCTCAGGGAGGACGCAGAGGGCTCAGGGGATGCTTTGCGCAAAAGCAGCACTGCATCCCGCGGAAGCCGCTGTTTCGGCGCGATCCGCGCCCACGCGGTATGCACCTTACAACGGGCAGCCCCCGCAGGGGGAAGCCTTTCGCAGATTGCTGCGAACATACACTATACAGCGGGCTTCCGATCGCCGCAGCGCGGCAGAAAGGATGACGTATGAAGATTGATTCCGGGCTGATCCGCCAGGAAGCGCTGACAGGCCAGACAAGCATCAGCTGGAAACGGACCTTAGCAGGATTTCACCGCGGTGTAACGGAAGGGGATTCCGGCGGGGAATACAGCCGCTTCTCCCAGCTTCTGAACGGCCGCGACTCCTTAAAGGAGACCCTTGAGGAGCATAACCGTGAGGTAAGGTCCAACGCTGCGAAGCGCACCTCAGGCATTTCCGAACAGCGGGATGTGGAGTCCTCCATCAACAAAATCAGGCAGTCCTGCATCGACTATCTGTTTTACCTGCTCTTCTCCAGAGTCTCCAGGCGGGAGGACCCCTACTGCATCGGGTATTCCTATGGAAACAGCGACGGGGACACGCTGTCCCTTTCCGCCCCGGAGGCAGGCTTCATTGCCGGCCCCCGGGAATTATCCCTCTCCTATGCCACAGAGACCTTCCACGGGGAATACGAGTATGCCGGCTACTCTGTGGACGGGACCGTCAGGACCGCGGACGGAAGGGAGCTTTCCTTCGGTCTCTCCTTTGAAATGAGCAGCTCCTTCGAGGAATACTATGCGGAGCGCTATGACGTACAGTCCATTCCGGCCATGATCAATCTCTGCGATCCTCTTGTGATCAATCTGGACACGGAGATCGCGGAGCTGTCCGACCAGAAGTTCACCTTCGACCTGGATGCGGATGGAGCAACGGAGCAGATCTCCCTTTTGGGCAGGGGCAGCGGCTTTCTGGCTCTTGACCTGAACGGAAACGGTCATATCGACGACGGCTCAGAGCTCTTCGGAGCAAAGACCGGCAGCGGCTTTTCCGAGCTTTCTGCCTATGATGGAGACGGCAACGGCTGGATCGATGAAAACGATGAGATCTTTGAGAAGCTGAAGATCTGGGTGAAGAACGAAGACGGTGAAGATACACTCTTCTCCCTGAAGGACAAAAATGTGGGTGCCATCAATCTGGGGGCTCTTGCCACGCAGATGTCCCGCAGGGGTGCGGGAGGCGGCATCAACGGGATGCTGCGGCAGACCGGGTTCTTCCTCTACGAGGACGGAACTGCCGGCACGGTGCAGCATCTGGATATCGCGTCCTGATCCTTCGGACCGGTAAGATGCCCCGCCCATGCCTTCTTTGGATGCGGACTGCCGTCAGGCAGGAAATGCACGGCTCTGCCGATCAGTTGGGAAATGAACAGCTCTGCCCCCCGGTTCGCCGGGGGGCAGTATGTTTTCGGATCTCCTTTTCCCGGAAGTCCCTATTTCTTCTCGACTCCCTCCAGCATGCCGGCCCTTCTGGCACGCTCGTATTTATCCACGGTCTGATACACGGAGATGCGGGCAGCCTCCATTTCCGGCAGCCCGATAAAGCTGGCGCCGTAGTAGAAGCGCTCCGGCCCGATCTTTTCGATCCGCACGATCTCCAGAAACACATGGATGGTCTCCTGGGTCCAGATCAACATATCCGTTTCATATATGGACCCGATCCTGAGGATCCTTTCGCTGGTGAAGCCGATCCCGCTTCTGGAAACATCCGAAACCTGGATCCTGATCTCCTTCATGGTCTTGTTGTCCAGACGCTTCAGGATCAGTTCCTCCGGCAGCTTTGTCCGCTCCGCTCTTCTTCTTTCCATTTGTAACTCCCGAATCACTCCGGGACCGTTTCCGGCCCCCAGACAGCCTTACGCTTCCCGCAATGCTGTTCTCCCAAAGCTGCATTTCCCGTCAGCCTTACGGAACCTGACTCGCTGCAGCCTCCTGGTTTTTCCGGTGCCCTTTACGGCGCTGCCGGGTCACATTTCCTTCAGCTTCTTCAGGATCTCCTCAAAATGCATCCCATGGGAGGCCTTCAGCAGGATCCTGTCCCCCTCCTTCAGCAGCTCCCCCGCCTTCTCAAGAAATTCACCGTTTCCCGCAAAATGATAATGCTCCCTCGACGGGGCCGCCGCCGCAAAGCCAGCGTCCGTCTCTTCGGAAAGGGGGCCGATGGTGATCAGAAGCTCCGGTCCTGCCTTCCCGGCATACTCCCCAAGCCTGTAGTGCAGCGCCCTTTCCTCTTTTCCAAGCTCCAGCATATCCCCCAGGACCGCCACCCGGCGCTTCGCCCCTCTGTCCTCGCAGAGGGTGGAAAGCCCCGCTCTTGTGCTGGTGGGATTCGCGTTGTAGCAGTCGTTTAAAACGGTATAGCGGCCGGTGTCGATCACATCTCCTCTGCCGCCTACGGCCCGGACCTTTTTCAGCCCCGATACGATCTGTTCATCACTGACTCCAAGGACCCGTCCCACAGCCGCCGCCGCCAGGGCATTTCTCCTCTGGTGGATCCCCGGCAGGGGAAAAACCATGGGGCAGTCAAGCTCCGGTTCACAACCATCCTCCCCGAAGTGATAGAAGATGGGGGCTTTCCCGTGGACCTCTTTGATGGTACGAAGCTTCTCGTCATCCCCGTTTAAGATCACGGTGCTCTCAGGGCCCATATGGGTAAAGATCTCGCTCTTTGCCTTTAATACGCCGTCCAGGTCCCCCAGGGCCTCCAGATGGCATTCCGCAATGGCCGTGATCACGGCGATGTCCGGCCTTGCGATATCCGACAGCCGCTCCATCTCCCCGAAATGATTGATGCCAAGCTCCAGAACCGCTGCCGTATGCTCCTTCCGGATCTGCAGGATCGTCAGTGGCATGCCGATCTCGTTGTTATAGTTTCCCTCTGTTTTTAAGACATTGTATTTTTCGGAGAGCACCGAAGCGATCATTTCCTTGGTGCTGGTCTTGCCCACGGAACCCGTTACCGCCACAACGGGAATGGTCAGAAGCGCCCGGTAAGCCTTTGCCGCAGCCTTCAGCACTGCAAAAGAATCCCGCACTTTGATATAGGGGATATCCCCCTGGGGGGCATCTTCGCAGATCACGAACAGGGCGCCCTTCTCCATGACCTGCGGAATGAAGCTATGGCCGTCCACCCGCTCCCCCTTTGTGGCAATGAACACATCCCCCGGGAGGAGCTTTCTGGAATCGATCACCACACCCCCGATCTCCTGTTCAAACAGTGCCTTGGGAATATGGGCCTCTCCCCCTACCGCTTCCGCCAGCTTCCTAACGTTCCAGGCCATCATCCCGACCCTCGTTTCCATATCTGTATTCCCAATGGTAAAGGGCTTCGTTTTTCTTCAACGAAACCTCAATGATCTTTTCGCAGACCCCGGCGAAATCCATTCCCATGGCCGCCCCCTCCTGAGGCAGAAGGGAGGTGGGGGTCATGCCCGGCAGGCTGTTGGCCTCCAGAAAATAGAAGGAGCCCGCCTCATCCCTGCGGACGTCAAACCGTGCGTAGGTCTTCAGGGAAAGGGCCCGGTACGCCTTCTCCGCAAGCTCCGATAACGCCTTTGTCTCCGCCTCCGGAAGCTTCGCGGGGCAGATCTCCTCCGTGGCTCCGGGCTCGTATTTATGCTCGTAATCGTAAAAACTGCTTTTCGGAATGATCTCCACGATGGGCATTGCCTTTCCGTCCATGACGGTGAGCGTGAATTCCCGTCCGGGAATATACTGCTCCAGCATGACCTCGCCGCCGTACTTCTTTGCCTCTTCCATGGCTGTGGAGAGCTCCTCCTTATCCTGCACGATGTAAACCCCCACACTGGAGCCGCCTGTAGAGGTCTTTACCACCAGGGGGAACCCCGCCGTTCCGGCTTCTTCCAATGTGTATTCCGCCGGCACCGGAAGGGAGGCCTCCCGCAGAATTTTCTTCGTCAGCACCTTGTCCATGCAGATGCCGGAGGAGAGATACCCCTCTCCCGTGTAGGAGATCCCCGCCAGCTCCAGCATGGCCTGAAGCCTTCCGTCTTCTCCCGGGACTCCGTGAAGAGCCAGAAAGGCAATGTCAAATTTCGCGCACTTCGACAGGATGACTCCCCATTCCTCGGGCCTTCTGATAAACCGGAGGTCCATGAATTCCACTTCGTGGCCCTTCTCTCTCAGGGCCTTTTCCACCATATGCCCCGAGATGAGGGAGACCTCCCGCTCCGTGGAGTCTCCGCCCGCCAGGACAATGATCTTCATTTTTTTAAGCGCCAATGACTTTAGCTCCTTGCCTCAAATTTATAACCGATGCCCCAGATGGTGGCCAGCTTCCATTTCTCGTGATCCCCCAGCTTTTCCCTGAGACGCTTGATATGCACGTCCACGGTCCTGGTGTCGCCGATGTATTCATAGCCCCAGATCTGGTCCAGCAGCTGTTCTCTTGTGAATACGTGGTTCGGGGATGCCGCCAGGAAATACAGCAGCTCCAGCTCCTTCGGCGGCATTTCGATGGGTTTTCCGTTCAGGAACACGGAATAGTCCGTGCGGTTGATGACCAGATCCGGGAATTCCACCTTCCCCCGGCCCTGCTCCTGAGCGGCATCGCCTGACATCCGGGTCCGCCTGAGCACTGCCTTGACCCTGGCCACCAGCTCCTTACTGTCAAAGGGCTTCTCCATATAGTCGTCCGCCCCCAGCTCCAGCCCCAGCACCTTATCGAAGACCTCTCCCTTGGCGGAGAGCA
>CAMNLO010000100.1 GCA_946543095.1 uncultured bacterium | reverse complement strand
CGTAGTCAGTCCGGAGCTTTGTGTGAGGGGCCCGGTAGTCCGATCTGGTGTTTTCGGAATCGATGTTCAGCCCCAGCTTCTGCAGGCTTTCAAGGCCTCCCGCGTCCTTTGCAAGGATGGAAAAATCCGCATCCTTCCCCGTAGTGGAGGCGCTGAGATACAGCCTTTGCTGCCCCGCGTCGAAATTGGCGTTTAAGCCCGCTTCCTTGAATTTGGAAACCAGCTCATCAATAGTGGTGTCCGCCGTGATGCTGATCTCAGAAGAGGATCCGTCCCCCTTCTGCACCGTAAGGGTGCCTTCCGGAAGATCCATCCCCAGCTCTGAGAGCTTCGTTCCCCCGCTTACGGAAGAACCGTCGGACTTTGTGATCTTTCCGCCGGTCATATAAGCCGCTCTCGCCAGGGATTCCACCGCCATATACTGGGTCCCGTTGACGGCGGTGCCTGTGGTGGTAACAGTGGCCTTGGCGGAATCCGACACGGTGGTCTTCTTTTTCGCGTAGGAGCCCACATACTGCAGATCGGACAGGGTGTCTGTGTAGAAGCTGTAGATCTTCTTATTCAGGTCCTTCCAGGCATCCTGGGTGTACTGCTGCTTGATCTGGGCCTTCTTTAAGCTGTTTACTTTTACGGACCTGGCGCTGGCAAGCTGAGTGATGATCGCCTCCGTATCCAGGCCGGAGTTCATTCCCGTTATACGAATAGGCATGCTGCAACCCTCCTATCTTTTCTCATCCACCATGATCCCGGCCACTTCCCAGAGCTTGGCGATCATATCCAGGGTCTTCTCCGGAGGCAGCTCCTTGATGGTCTCCTTGGTCTCCTTGTCCACGATCTTAATGGTCACACGGTTTGTGCCCTTGTGGATCCCGAAGACCGCTTCCTCATTGGTGTGGTCGATGCTCTTGGTCAGCTCCTCCAGCTTCTTTTTGATCTGCTCATTGGTGCTGTCCTGTTTTGCCTCGCCATGGGAATCCTGTTTGGAATCCTCTTTCCCCTCGGATTTTTTCACCGTGGCCGTCCTGGAGTCCACCACAGGGGCTTCCTGGGCAGCGGCAGCCACCTCGCTCCCATCCTTGGGCGCCTCCGGGGCTTCCGATTTCGGCGGGACGTAGTTCACCGCCTGGGCACTCATCATACTGCCAATAGGTTCAATGGTCATTGTCTTCACCTCCTTGTGCTTCGACATACCGGATATGCATATACTCTATGCAAAACAATAGAAACACCGACATTTGGAGATAGTGCTATTATGATTATCGGACAGTTATCGGAAAAATTTAGCTTGTTTTCTTAAATTTTGAAAAGATTTTTCCGCTGCCTTTCCGGGTCCGCAAAACAGATTGTCCTGCAGGGCCGAATCCTTTATACTGAACTCATGAAGATTTATTTTCACCGCTACAACAGCATCAGCGAAGCCGGCATTCTGAATGCCTTCCGGGAGCTGGGGATCGAAGTCTTTCAGGAAACCGGTGAAATGCGGAAAAAAAGCATTTCCCATGAGGAACGGATCTCCACTCTGGCCACAGCCCTGCTGAGTGCCGAAAAGTCCGGTGTCCCCTTCGACTGCGTTTTTTCCATTAATTTCTTTCCCCATATCGCGGAGGTGTGCAATAAACTGGACACTCCCTATCTGGCCCTCACCGTGGACTGCCCCGTCATTGAGAGCTTCTCGAAGAGCATCGCCCTGCCCTGCTGCCGGGTGTTCCTCTTCGACAGGCATCAGTACGAGCTGCTAAGAGCTTTTTCCCCGGACACGGTGTTCCATCTGCCTCTGGCAGCGGACCCCGCTCTTCTCATGGGACTGGAGGGCATAAGGACCGGAGACCCCAATCTCAAAGAGGATCAGGTCTACACACCGGTGATGGAAAAGGAGGAAAACTGCATCTGTCTGGTGGGCAGCCTCTACCGGGAAAAATCCCCCCTGTATCGTATCGGAGACCTTCTTTCCGAGCATACGAAAGGGTTTATCGACGGTGTTCTGGATGCCCAGGAAGAGGTCTATGGCGCTGCATTTCTAACGGACTGCCTGAGTGATGCGCAGATCGATGAGATCCGAAGAGCCGCGAAACAGGCAGGAGACCACTGCTGGCCGGAGCTTCCCGATCCCATCTGTTCTGAGGCTTATCTGTACCGGTATATCGCAGCCAGTTATTTTCTTGCTCCCGAGCTGGCCTGCAGAAACAGGGTCCATATCCTGAACGCCCTGGCGGAGCATTTCGATACCAGGCTCTTTACTGCTTCTCCCGCAAAGGAATGCGGCCTTTCCGAAGGGGTCAGAGTCTTCGGGCCTGTTTCCTCCTACCGGGGAATGCCCAATGTCTTCTCCCGCTCCGCCATCAATCTCCAGCCCACCCTGCGCTCCATTGAGACCGGCCTCTCCCAGAGAGTCTTTGATGTCTTAATGTGCGGCGGCTTCCTGATGAGCAATTACCAGGAGGAGCTCTATGACCACTTCACTCCGGGAAAGGAGCTGGCGGTGTATTCCTCCATTCCGGATCTTGTGGAGCAGTGCGGCTATTATCTGAGCCATGAGGAGGAACGAAGGGCTGTGGCGGATGCGGGCTGTAAGCTTGTGCGAAGCCGTCACACCTGGAGGGAGAGGATAAAGGAGATGTTTTCGATGCTTGCCTAAGAGGCTTTAAAGACGATGGCCTCCTCCGGCGGGATGGGCTTGCTGAAGAAATACCCCTGGATCACATCCGCGCTGAATTCCCGTAAGCGCTCAAACTGCCACTGCTCTTCCACACCTTCTATGATCATGCCCTTATCCAGATCATGCACCAGCTCGATCACATCCCGGATAAAGGAATCCTTTCCGTCCACCAGGTATTCGTCCACCAAAGATTTGTCCAGCTTGATGACCGCCGCTGGGATATAGCTCAGATAGGCAAGAGAAGAATAACCCGTGCCGAAATCGTCCATCAAAAGGGTGATGCCCATGTCTCCCATGCGCCTGAAGAGCTCGTCCGTCTGGGCGTTCCGGTCTAAGAACATCCCCTCCGTGATCTCGATCTCCAGGTATTTTGCGGGAATGTCGTATTCATTTAAGAGGCCGGCCACATAGTCCAGGTAGCCTGCGTCATTCAGCTGCTTGCTGGAGAAATTCACACTGACGGGATAGAGCTCATACCCCTCATCCCGCCACCGGGCCAGCTGCCTGATCACCAGCTTCGTGGTCAGCCTGCCGATCTTCCAGATCCAGCCGTTCACCTCCGCCACGGGAATGAACTTCGAGGGATACATCCCCGGCTCCTTCATACGCACCAGGGCTTCAAACCCGGAGAGCTGCTTTGTCTTCGCGTTCACCTGGGGCTGATAGAGCATATAGAAGCCGTCGGTCTCAAAAGCCTCCATCAGCTTCTCCTTGATCAGGGCTTCCTCCCGGAGGCGCTCCTTCATCTCCTCCGCAAAAAGGAAGGGAGCGTTGCCGCCTCTCTTTTTCGCCTCATACATGGCGATCTCCGCGTTGAAGATCAGCTCGTCCGGATTGGAGATCCCATCGGAATTGGCGATCCCAAGGCTTGCGGATAAGACCACCGTTTCCGCCCCCGCATAGATCGGAATATGATAGGTCTCCAAGATCTTCCGGATCTCTTCCGAAGCCGTGTCCAGATCCTTTCCGGGAACGGTCAAAAGCATCTCATCCCCGCCGTAGCGGGCAAGGAGCCATCCTTCTTTCTCGCAGAGCTTTCTTAAGTTTGCGGTCAGCTGCAGAAGGATCCTGTCCGTTTCCTGATGGCCGAAGCTTTCGTTGATATTCTTAAAGCCGTCAATATCCGTCATGACTACGGAAAACTGCTCCCCTTCCCTGAAATCCTTCGTCATGATCTCCACGGCGGTGCGCCTGTTGTAGATATCCAGCAGCTCGTCATGCTCCGCCAGATACTTCATCTCCTGCCTGTTCTTTTCCACCTTGTCCCGGGAGACCTTCAGTTCCTCATTCAGGCACCGGGACACATGAAGGTTCACCCGTCCGGAGATCATCATCATGACAAAGAACATGGCCAGAAGGATCAGCGGCCCCAAAAGCCTCCCGTATCTTGTCATAAAGCTCTCCGGTATGTTCACAAACTCCGTGCCGGAGGGAAGCTTTCCGAAATCCAGGTGATACCGCTCCATTAAAGCATAATCAAATTCCGCTTTTCTGGGAGTCGCCGTGTCCAGGGGAAGCTCTGAGGGAGCAGTCCCGTGCAGCACCTTGTAGATCCGGAGGCCCGCCTGATAGGCCTGCTCTTCCATGTCCATATAGATGCTGCCGATCACTCCCTGCCCCACGCCTCCCACATAGTTTCTGAATACCGGCGCCTTCGCGTGCTTTAAAACAATGCTTGCCCGCTGGGCGATGGAATATGTATTCCCGTAGACATCATCAAAAGCAGTCATGTAAAACAGCAGGCTGTGCTCCTTCACGGATTCCAGGGCGCGAATGAATTCCGACTGGGTCAGCAGCGAGGAATTGATCTCCTCGCATTTGATCTCCGGGTATTTTGATGCAAATTCATTGAAGATCGCCATATCCTCCTTTCCCGCCGCGGAAGAGTCATGAATGGCGATCATCCGCTCCGTGTCGGGATAGAGCTGTCTGGCGCATTCCAGAACATCCTCAAGATAATCGTTCTCAAAAAAGCCTGTGTAACGCGGGTTTTCAGATGCCTTCCTGGCCAGCTCCAGATTGTTGATCCCGAAAAATACCACGGGCAGCTCAGGCAGAAAATCATCATCATGATTCAACAGCATGTTCAGGGCAGCGTCATCCGCTGCCAGGATCGCCTCATATCTGTCGGTCCTGACCCTCTTTTCCACCCGGCTTTTCAGAAAGCCGTAAAACTCTTCCACGTCCGCAGGCCGGGCGTATTTACGGGAATCCATATGCACGACGTCATACTCGATGCCGTTCAGATACAGACTCTCCTCCATCCCACGGATCTGGGAATCATAGGTGAAATACATGGGATTATAAGAACTGATAAAAAGGATGCGGTGCTCCACGTCCACAGGCTCCGCGATCTCCTGTTCCCCGGAGGTGTCCGCCACAAACTCTTTGATGAGCAAGGTCAAAGAAGCCATAAGGCATACGATCCCTATGGCTGCTATGAGCTTTCCAAACTTGTCCAGCATCTTCCTGGACATATTCATTCATTTCAGGCGCTTCTGCGGGAATCCCGCATCGCCTGTTTCTGCAGTAAAAGAGCTGTCATACCAATCCCTTCAGCGCCTCGGACGCGGCCTCCACCGCTTCTTTGTTTGCTTCCTGGATCTGGATGTAGACCTCCTTGCGGTAGATGGGGACCTCCTTGGGCGCCGTGATCCCGATCTTCACCTGGTCTCCCTTGATCTCCAGGACCGTTACCTCGATATTATTATTGATAATGAGAGCCTCATTCTTTTTTCTTGATAATGCCAGCATTATGCCTTCCTCTCATGCCGCTTTTGCGGCAGCCTGATGAGAAACCGCAAATGGGATTTCTCCGATTGGATTTTGCGATATATGCCGCAGGCGGCACATATGCGGGAATAAAGACCAGCGCATCGGCGCAAGCTTTTATTCTCCTCTTTCTTTCTTAGCCTTTTCCTTGTTTTTCTGCAGGATCTCATAGATCGGGAAGCGGACGGAAAAGTCCTCCCCCTCCACGATGACCTGGCAGCCCTTACGCTTCTCCGCATTGATGATGATGGGCCCTCTTAAGTTTACGGTCATCTTCGTCAGATCCTTGGGCACGCTGACCGTGACCAGCACGATGGTGTCATCCTCGGAAAGATCCCCCAGAGGCGTCAGGATATCGTCCTCGATAATGGGGTTATAGCCGCTCTCCACGATCAGCGGATCCATGACAGGCATTGCGAAGCCCGGCTCCTCAATGGACTGCAGCCAGTGGATGCCCACGCTCTCGCCCCTTTCGGAATCATGGAGCAGCACAAATCTCTTCAGATCCGGAAATCCGATGATGCCGTTGGGAAAATCCAGGATCCGCTCCTCCTCGATATTCACTTCGCCAAAGCTTCTTGTCTGAATCAGCATTTTATTCCCTCCGTTCCGAAGTACAAAATCAGATTATATGTATTGTTATTTTATCACAGTTCCGGAATTCCAGTCAATTTGATCACATAAATCCGGATCGGTCTCCCGCCATATGCCAAGCCCATGGCTCAGATCGTTACAGATAGTTCAGCAATGAGGTCTGCAGGATCTTGCCCGTGGCCATCAAAGAGG
>CAMNLO010000099.1 GCA_946543095.1 uncultured bacterium | reverse complement strand
GAGGTCAATGGTACGGCCTTCCACATTCATGTCCCCGTATACACTGATGCACTTGAAATCCGTGGCCCTAAGGTACACATCGCCGGTGCAGCTTACGGCATATTTCCCGGAGGTCACCATGATGTCCCCCTCCCGGATATCCATATCGCCCTTGCCCATAGAATGCAGCTTCGTGGTGGCAAGGCCGTTGCGCTCGGTCTCCACCGTCAGCTTTTCCGGTGCCAGCACCAAGCCGTCGCTGCCCCGCAGCCCGTCCCGCTTCGCCTGGACGAAATAGGTGCCTCCGTTCAGCTTCAGGATGTCCTTCGACTTCACGGCATCCTTGTAGAAGCCATAGACAAAAAGACTTCCCGTTCCGTTGATGGTCAGATCACAGGGGGCGGAGATGGCGGCCTCGTAGATGTCGTAATTATGATAATTCTGGGAATCCCGGATGGTGTTTTCCGAGCCCTCCACCAATGTGATGATGACCTTGCCGGCGCTCATGACATTGATGGCGGGACCTGATCCGGAGCGGATTTCGGCCCCGTCCAGAAACAGATGCACCAGCTTGTCCTCCGCTTCGATGAACAGCGGGTGATACAGGGTCCCGTACAGCAGGTGGTCGCCTCCCTCCCTGATCCAGAGCGGCTCCGCGCACAGGGAAAGGTCGATCTCCTCCGGATCCTCCGGCGCGGTCTTCATGTCCGCCTCCGTCATGGGATACACCTGATCCCCGATGGGCTGAGGGTCTTTCCCCGGCGGCCTCCCGCCGGGACCTCCCGGCCTTCCGCAGGCCGAAAGCGCAAAAAGCGCCGCCAGGCAAGCCAGGATCAGTCCCGCCTTATTCCTTTTCAAAAACAGCATACAGACCAATTCCTCCTTCTTTTACAGGGACTTCGATCTTATCCGATACGGGATCCGCATCCTCCAGATCTCCCTCCCAGCGCACAAACCGGAAGCCTCTTTCCGGAACTGCCTTAAGGGTTACGGGAAAATCCGTAAAATACTCGCCGCTCCAGACCCCTTCCGTAAGCTCCGGGGTGATGGTATTCAGTTTGATCTTCCCCATGGACGGATCGTTGACCGATATGGTCACATTCTCCAGAGACCCGGTCAGCTCCATTTCCTCGTAGACCATGGGCACGATATAGTCCTTGCGGTGCAGGAAAAAGCCGTCCTTCCAGGTGTTGATATCCACCCCCCACTTCTTCATCACGGCCTCCACCCTAGGGATCGCGAATGTGTAGTTTGTCATATCCATGAAGGTGTTCACAAAATCCTTCACAAAACGGGGATGCTGTCTTAAGGCCACAAAGAAGATCTGCTTGTGGACGGCCCCCGTGGAATATTCCGTGGTGAGGGTGTTGATCGCCGCCCATTCCGGCACCCCGAGATAATCGGGATCCGGAAAATCCACGCCGTCCAGATCATACATCAAAAACCGGATCCTGCCGTCGGCATAGGGAGAATCATTCTTGTATTTTGTACACCAGATCTTCCAGTTCTTCTTCAGTCCGTAGTCCTGATTATTGATGTACACATTGGCCACGGTGTAGTCGATGTAGGACTGGATATCAAAGCGCTCCGAAAACTCCTCATAGTATTCGTCAAAGCCGAGATAATAAGTGGTGCAGTAGTCCATGAGATCCGTATACAGGGCGTAGTCCTCGTCAAAGTAGTCATTGTCCTTGATGATCAGGAGCCGGTCCCTGTCCACGTCATATTTCTGCTCCAGATACCGCTCGCCGTAGCGCTCCTGAAGATAGGTGTCATACCAGTATTCCCCGTTCAGGTAAACGGTAACGGGCTGGGAGCGCTGTGCGGCAAATGCCCTGTCCTGAAACAGCTCCTGCAGAAATGCGTTGTTTAAACCGTCCCGCAGGCCGAAGGAGTGGGTCAGGGTGTCCGGAAAGAGCTCACAGTCAAAATAGTCAGAACCGGAATAAGTGTCCCGGGCATACAGGGAAAAGCGCTTTGCCCTGGAATAACGGGTGGAGGAGCCCTGGATCCGGATGCCTCCGTCCTGGTTCAATACCTCCTGCCCGCCCCGGAACAGGGCAACATTCGTCTCCCGCTCGGATTCCATCCACTTTGCGTCATAATTCACCGGCGGCTCCTCTCCCTCCTGTCCTCCCAGATACCAGGCGTCGTACTCGGCGCCGGTGACATAGATGCCCTTCTCGGCTCCAAAGAGGTCGTCGGGATCCGAAACCAGAGAGATCACCTCCTTCTCCTCAAGGCCCTGCTGCCCCACAAAATAGGTCTTCGTGGCGATATCACTGACACGGCCTTCTTCGTCCATGGCCACGGCCCGGATGATAAAGGCTTTGGGCACCGGATCCGTCGGTTTCATTTCCGGGTTATACAGCCTGGTAAAATTCGGGATATCCTTAAAACGGTTAGCCTCCGGGGATCTGTCATAGACCCGGATGGGGCCTGTGTAGGGTTCGGAGTTCTCCCCAGGCCTGGAGCCGTCCAGGGTGTAGTAGATCACCGCGTTATCCTCCGCCGCCAGTGTCAGCTCAAAGGCATCGTCATAGAATCCGCTTTCCGCGGAGAACGCAGGGGGCGCCGGCTTCAGAGACTCGGGATCCGGGATCTGATAACGGTCCAGAAGTTCTCCTTTGGTGGACAGAAACAGCATTTCCCCTTCGGAAAGATTCAGCTCCGGAGCTGCGGCGATATCCAGTGTGATGCTCACCTTGGGCAGGGCCGTATAGTCGGCAAGCTGCAGCTTTTCCATGTTTTCCCGGTCATCCGTCAGATACACATCCCGAAGGGGCAGCGTAAAATTGCCGCCATGATAGAGCAAAAGCCTCTCATCGGCAGGATCCGCGCTTTCAATGGAGAGCAGATGATAGGCGTTTCGATACAGCATCACTGCCCCAAGCACCAGAATCAGCGAGAGGGCGGAGGTAATATAAAGGGCTGCCCCCGGAGATTTTTCCCGGCGGTGCTGTTCCTTCCCCGGGTTTTTAGTACCGGCGCCTCCTGAGATCCTGCGGATCCCTGTTGCCAATATTATGTTAACTAAATAGATCCCCAGAAAGCCGAAGCTTCCCTTTAGGATCAAGGGATAGGAAAACTTCAGATGCAAAATGGTCTGAAAGATATCCGTAAGGCCCGTGCCCGGGAAGAGGAGCCTCAGACAGGCCGCCCCGGAAACCGCGCTTGCCGCCGCGGCATGGAGAAAGCCCTTCCATCTGCCCAAAAGGGCGATATCCGCCCAGAGCACGATCCCTGCCATGAGCAGAGTCACGCATACGGCGATCAGTTTGACAGCGGCAAAAGGCAAGCTCGATATCCTCCGGAAAAGTATGCTATAATCAGTAAACAGGACTGCGGAAAAGGCATGATCCGCATTTTATATATCGTAAATGAATTTACAATATCGTCGCTCGGAGAATACTTTCGGATTTGAGCATGCTCGATCCGCAAATGCTTTCCTCGCTTACAATAAAATATAATTATAGCAATAACAGGAGTTTTCCGCAAATTTGAGGTTGATCGGCACAAAGATCGTCAAGGGCATGGGCCTTGGCAATATGTTGTTCGCGTATGTTTCCGTCAGGGCCCTGGCGAAGGAGCTGGGGGCGGAGTTTGCCATACTCGGCAAAGAGCTGATGCAAAAAGCCCTCTCCGACGGCACAAAGGACGGCGCTCCCTTCCTGGAGCCGGACTATGGGATCTCCGCTTCGGAGCAGGATTTTAAAACCACCGTCACAGAGCACGAAGACCGCCTGTTTCTCGGCAATTCCACCCACGATCTGACCATCGGCTGCTATGTCTCCCCGGAGGATCCCTCCCTTCATACGCTCGATCCCGAGGGCGGGGTGCTGATCATGGGAAATCTTCAGGCGGAGGGCTATTTCAGAGCCTGTATGCGGGAGCTGCCGGGGTGGCTTGCTCCCCGGAAGGAATGCCCATCCCCTGTCCCGGCCATGGAAAACCTCTGTCTGATCAATATCCGGGGCGGCGAGTACACCGGATCCCCGGAGCTGTTTTTGCGCAGAAAATACTACAAGGATGCCATGGCCCGGATGAAAAAGGAACGTCCGGATATGGAATTTCTGGTGATCACGGATGACTTTGCCGCGGCGGAACGGATCCTGCCGGAGGTTCTGGCAAAGCATTTTTCCACCATGGGGGATTATCTGGCTCTGAGGAGCGCCCGCTACCTGATCCTCTCCAATTCCTCCTTCGGCTTTTTCCCCTCCTACACCAATGAAAACGCCGCCCTGATCCTGGCGCCGAAATACTGGGCCAGGCACAATGTTTCCGACGGCTACTGGTCCGGGGAACAGAACATCTATGACCGTTTCCTCTATCTGGACCGCAGCGGACAGCTCTTTACCCCGGAGGAATGCAGGGCGGAACTGACCGCTTACAAGCAGCGTTCCCCGAAATACAAAAAACTGAACACTCCCCTCACCGGCCCTGCCTTAGGCCTGGGACATCTTCAGGCAAAGTTTATCCGTGCAAAGGATATGTGGATCCGGGCCAATCTCTCCCTGGGGCGGCGCCTGGGGATCTTTACGAAAAAAAGCAGACGTCGGCTGCTGTGGTTTCTGATCTCCGTCCTTCTCCTGGCCGGGATCGCGGCCCTTGCGCTGTATCTGGCGAGGCTCTCCATTCCCGTCAATCCCGCGCCAAAGCTGATCCCCTCTGTTTCCTCCTGGGAAGAAGGACGGGGGCTTTTCACTCTGACTGCGGAAACACCGATCCTGGCGGATGAGGACTGCATGGAGGCTGCCGGGCTACTTCGTGATGAGCTTGCGGGACTTGGGTTCTCCCTTTCTGTCAGGCCGCTGACATCGGACTCCCCCTTTCCCCCTGCCCTCACCGCCTTCGTAAAAGAGGGCTCCATCATCCTGACGCTGCACCCGGGGAAAGCCTCCCGTATCCCGGAATATGAACAGGATGAAAGCTACCGCATTCTCCTTGGCCGCTCCGTCCGGGTGGAGGCTTCCACACAGAAGGGCCTTGTCTGGGGAGTGCAGACCCTTTCCCAGCTTGCGTTTCTTTGCGCCCCGGAAAATGAGGATGCTCTCACGATCCCCCTCCCCCGGGGAAATATCACGGACACCCCGGCTTACCCGGTGCGCAGCATCAGCCTGGATGTGGCCAGAAAGCCGGTGTCAAAGGATGCCCTGCTGCGGCTGCTTGGACGGATGAGCGCCTATCGCTTAAACGAGCTGTCACTGCACTTAAACGACAACGAGATCCTGGCCTATTCCGGCCTGGAGGATCTTGCGGATGCGGATTCCCTGTATGCCGCCTACCGTCTGGAAAGCAGCCTGACCTCCGGGTCCGGGGAAGGCTACACATCACAGGATCTGTTCTACACAAAGGAAGAATTCAGGGAACTGGTGGAGCAGGCCGCTGCTCTTGGCATCCGGATCGTACCGGAGATCGATACCCCCGCCCATTCCCTTGCCTTCACGGCAAAAAGCCCCGCTCTCGGCCTGCCGGTGCTGGGGGCTGTGGACCAGTTCAACCTTTTGGATCCCGGGGTCTGGGAATTCATCGATTCCCTGTGGGCGGAGCAGGAGGACACCTTCAGCGGCTGTCCCATCCTCCATATCGGCGGCGACGAATACTACGGCAATCCCGACGAATATCTGGGCTTTCTCAATTACAACATCACTCAGCGGGAAAAGACCGGAAAGACCGTCCGCTTCTGGGGCTCCCTTTCCCAGCTGACCGGCTCCGGCGCCGTGCCCCTGCCGGCTGCCCTGTCGGAGGACGGCCACCGGAGGCAGATGGTGATCTGGAATACCTGGTGGGCGGATCCTCAGGCCATGGCTGATCTGGGTTTTTCCTTGATCAACGCGAACCACTCGGAGCTTTATATCATTCCCGGCAGCGGCCAGGACCGGCTGGATAAGGAGGGATTCTACAGCTCCTTCCGGGTCTGCCGTTTCCCGGTGGACGTGTTTGCGGGGGAAGCCCCCAAAGGCAGCATCCTACTGCCGAAGGAGAAGCTTCTGGGTGCGCAGCTGGCTTTGTGGAATGATTTTACCGGAAACATCGAAAACGGAATGGGGGAAGAGGATATGCTGGACCGGCTGTTTGAAGCCATCCCCTATCTTGCACAGAAGACCTGGTGCGAGGAAACGGAGCTGAGCTTCGAGGAATTTGAAGACCTGGAACGCCGGCTTGACGAAATCAGAGACGGGAAATAAGCTGACAGTATGGAAAAAGCAGTGAGCCGAAGCCATGAAATCCGGCCGTGCTTGCACGAG
>CAMNLO010000098.1 GCA_946543095.1 uncultured bacterium | reverse complement strand
CCAGACTGAACTCCACACGGATCTTTTTGCTCTTGACATCTCCCTTGGAAAGCAAGACAACCGTCTCGCTTGTTTTGTGTTTGTCCTTCTTTCTGGCTAACTTACGTTAGCGAATTATAGCTAACTATTATTAGCTTGTCAAGGGATTTTTCAAAAATTATTTCGACAGGGCTTTTTCCACAGTTTTATTAAAACAGGGATCAGCGGATTCCGGTGCGGGCATGCCGGCGATCGGGTGGTGTGCTGATTATGAGCGATCTGTTGTGGGCGCGGGTATGGCGGAGCATGCGTATAGCGGCAGGGACATATGGTTGCGTCCGCGTATGCAGTTCGAGGATATGACAGTGCGTATTGACAAATCGGATCTGCCGCTCTATCATATATGAAAATTTTCTTTTAGATTATTTTCATTCGAAAAACCTCTTTCAGAAAGTTTTTCATTTGAACACTCTTTCAGAAGGTTTTTCATTCGAAAATTTTTTTAACAGTTTTCACGAGGTCGTTTATGTTAAGCGAGGTGGGCAGCCACTGACAAACTGATACAGTGCCGCTTCTTTGATCAAAGGCGGCGGATCCCGCAGAGCTCCTGCGGGTTAGTTTGTTACGCTTCATAAGGAATCGTGGAAGCATCAGGATAGACCAGACCCTGCTGCCGGTTTGTTTCGGGCAGGAGGCTGATGTGTGATAAGAATGACCATGATATCCGAAAGGGTATCATGGTCTTTTCTTTTCTATCGCACGGTTTGTGTTGCGAGCTCCGCAAACCTGTGCCATTAGCCCCTCATTTTACTCGCGATATGAGGTAAATCATGAATACAGAACAACAGATCGAATTTGATAAAGTGAAGACACTATGGGCAGAACTGGCCACCACAGACAAGGCAAAGGAACAGATCTTCGCCGCCGCTCCCTTCTTAAAGGAGGCAGAGCTGAGAAAGGCCCTCCGGGACACCACGGATGCCCGGAGCATGCTGGAAAAGCTGGGGGATCCGCCGTTCTCGAACCTGGCCGAGGTCAGGGAGATCATCCGGATCGCAGACAGCGGGGACTGCCTTTCCCCCTGCCAGCTCACCAGGACAGAGCGGATGTTGGTCATGACGGAGCGGCTTCGCAGCTATTTAAAAGCCGGAAAGGCCTATGACAATCCCCTTGCCTTTTACGACGAAAACCTGGACACCCTTCCCGCACTGCAGGAAGCCATCAATGAGAAGATCCTGAATGAAGAGGTGAACGATCGCGCTTCCAAAGAGCTGTATGAGGTGAGAAACCTGATCCTGAAGACAGAGGATCTCATGAAACAGAAGGCAGAGCAGGTGATCCGGACTCATAAGGACTGCATGGCGGATGCCTATTACACTCTGCGAAACGGCAGGGTCTGCGTCCCCGTCAGGCGGGAAATGCGCCAGAAGATCTCCGGCAGCGTTATCGATCAGTCCCAGACCGGCAGCACGCTGTTTATCGAGCCTGCCCCGGTGGCGAAATGCTACGAGGAGCTCTCCCTGCTGCGGATCCGGGAAGAAAACGAGGTGGCACGGATCCTGTACACCCTTTCCGCCATGGTGGCGGAGGCCGTCCCTGCCCTGGAGGAGAACATAAAGCTTATTGAAAAGCTGGACTATATCTTCTCCAAGGGAAAGATTAGCGCGCAACTGGATTGTATAGAACCGAACATCAATCCGGAAAGAAGGATCCGGATCCGGAAGGGACGGCATCCTCTGATGGATCGAGCAGTAAACGTTCCCCTGGACTTTACCCTGGGGGAAGACGGGATCTATGGCATCGTCATCACGGGGCCCAATACCGGGGGTAAGACCGTGGCCATTAAAACAGTGATGTTACACTGCTACATGGCCCAGTGCGGGCTCCATGTCCCCTGCAGGGAAGCAGACCTCTGCATGAACAGCCGGTATCTCAGCGACATCGGAGACGGCCAGAACCTGAGCGAAAACCTGAGCACCTTTTCCGCCCATATTAAAAATGTCCTCCGGATTCTCTCCCAGGTGGATCCCGACAGCTTTGTCATCATGGACGAGCTGGGAAGCGGCACGGACCCTGCGGAGGGCATGGGCATCGCCGTGGCCATAATGGAGGAGCTTTTGGAATCCAAAGCAAACTTCCTGGTCACCACCCACTACCCGGAGGTGAAGGAATTCGCGGAAAAGACCGCCCACATAATCAACGCCAGGATGACCTTTGACAGGGAGACCTTAAGGCCCACCTACAGGATGCTCATCGGGGAGGCCGGGGAAAGCTGCGCCTTCTATATCGCGGACAAGCTGGGAATGCCTGAAGAAATGCTGCGAAGGGCTGTCCGCGCCGCCTATGGGGAGGAAGGGCTTTCAGCTTACGCCTTCAGAGGAAACAGCAAGGCTGTCAGGACAGCAGCGCCGAAGCTGACAAAGGTAAAAAAGCCCCACACCGATTCTTCCCTGGGAGAGAAATTCCGGATCGGGGACAGCGTCATCGTGTTCCCCGAAAAAAAGACCGGCATCGTATGCGAGCCGGTGAATGAAGAGGGAATGCTGCGGGTCCAGGTGGCAGGGAAAAAGTATTACATCAATCACAAACGGGCAAAACTCAGGGTCTCAGCATCAGAGCTCTATCCCGAGGATTATGATTTTTCCATTATTTTTGACACTGCGGAAAACCGCAAAAAACGGCATGACATGGGGAGAAAGTACACGGAGGAGGTGATCCGGACCGAACCGGAAAAGGAGCCCCGTAAGTGATCACTCCGATCTTCATTTCGGAACGGACGGCGAATGCTGTCCGCTTCGGGACAGAACGGGCCGGATTTCAGATCCGGCCCTGTCCTGCAAAGAATTGGCGATGCTTCGGCACCGTTTTTTCACTCCACCATCCGATAGCTCAGTTCCGGGAAGAAGTGCTCCACCAGCCTTGCCCCCGCTTCCCTGCGGCAGACAAAGCTCACGGGGGTTTCCGGCGGGTATTCTTTCTCCAGCTGCTTCATGGAAAAGACCAGCAGATCAAAGAAATCATTATTCTGCCCGGCCTTTAAGAACAGATACTCCAGCCGGATCTTCCCGTAGGGCGTAAGCCGGATCATCAGGAAGCTCTCCGGCTGCCCGTCCCGGATGATCACGGCGCTGCTGTTTTTGTCGTAGTCAGGAAGGGAGGCTCCTCTTCCGAAATGAATGTGCCGCCTGATATAATCCTCCAGGATCCTCAGCTCCCCGGAGCGCAGGGAAGAAAGGGGTCTGGACTTCAGCTCCGAGTCTTTCAGTTTAAGATAGTTCGGGCGCTTTGTGATGGATTGCAGATCCGTGCAGTATTCCCGGAAGCATCCCTCTTTTTCTGTGCCAAGAGGAAGGACAGCGGATCTTACTTCCGTCTGCTTTGTGAGCTGCCGTGGATCCTCCAGGAGGCTTGTGACCAAAGAGAGCACACTCTCCTTTGCGGCCGTAAAGCTGATCTGAGTCAGGCTCTCCCGGTCTTTCACAGCCTTCAGCATATGGGAGAGAAGGACCATGGGCGTGTCTATCGATGCGCCCTCCCGGTCATACAGAAGGTACACATGGAGAGTCCTGCCCATCTGGCCTGCCAGAAGCAGTCCCTCTGCCCTGCCTTCTTTTATGACGATGCAGGACGCCTTTCTGTCGCCTCCAAGATCCGCGTAATCCTGCAGGGAATAGCCGGATTCCCGGAGCAGTGAAAAGACCCGGTTCTCCTCTTCCTTATTCAGCTCCCCAAGGCTTTTGCAGTCTCCGCTTTCGGATCGCTCCAAAGTCTTTAACACCCGGTGGGAGGATAACAGGGCCTTCAGTTCTACGAAGTATTGGGCCTCTCCATCCTCTGTTATGAACCCGAACTGATCCAGAAAGGGCTCCATCCCGGAAAGGTCCTTATGAAACACCATAAGGACTCCCTCTGCGCCGCTCTCCTGTGCAATGTCAAGAAACCGCAGCATCAGCTCGCTGCCGATGCCCCGTCTGCGGAATTCCTCCGCCACCTCAAAGCTGATCACAGAGGCGACCCCGTCCTCCAGCACGGCAGCCATGGCAGCAGCGGGAACGCCGTCCTCCATGACCCCTAACGCCAGGGGGCTTTCACTGATAGAAACACCGGATAACAGCTCCGCGAAATACTGACAGTTGTCCGGTCCGATCCCCGTAAATTCTCTCATCCTTTGTTACCCCTCGATCCTGTAGGTCTTTTTCCCGAATCTGATCTCATCCGTATTGAGCTCCTGCATCCATTCCTCTGAGAAAAATGCAGTCATATCCGTCTCTCCCAGGGAGGCTTTATGCATGCGGTAATACTCCTTTGCCTCCTCCGAGGCCATTGGAAGGATCCATTGCTTCTTATCACCGGAGGGGCCTGCGTTTACGCTTTCCGATGCGGTCATGGAGGTGAAGAACAGATACTGTCCGTTAAAGGCATCCACCTCGTTGTCGTTTTGTCCGTCCTTCACACCGGAGACGGTCTTCCGGAAGCTTTCCTCATCCCCAGAGTTCATCATCAAAAGCGTGGGGGCTGCAAGGGTCTCAAACCGGTCCAGATAGGCAAACACCCTTTTTAAAAGCTTTTTATCCTCCGCCAGATACTTCATGCAAAAATCCGCTGCCTCTTCATTGGCTTCGGCTGCCCTCTGAATGTCCTTTGCCAGCCTGACAAAATGTTCATGGAGAGCCAGGCATTTCCCGAAACCCGGATTTCCGGGATCCAGTCCGTTAAACTGCTGATATCTGGGGAATTTCTCCCAGTACTGAAACTGAGCTAAAAACCCATGGCACATATCCATCAGAGTGCCTCCCCAGGTGGGGATCTCCCTCCCGCTCTCACAGCGCCTGATGATGGATCTTTCCGCAGACCTGTATTCCTCCACGAATTCCTCCTCCGTGGATTCATAGGCGATCACATCCAGGGTCTTGTCCCTGGACATCATATAGTAGAGCTCGATGGTGGTGTCCGGCAGGGTCTCTCCATCCTTCACTCCGGACCAGAGATGATCACCGTCAAATTTCGGCTTCTTCTCCTGATCCGCCAGAAATCCCTTCGGTCCCACAAGATCATCGATGGATTGTTTCTCCTCCAGATATTTCTTCCTGCTCTCCGCCCAGCCATCTGCTTCCTGTTTGCGGCGCTGTCTCAGGATGCTCTCGAAGCATTCCGCGCCCGATCTTCCCTCGGTCAGATATTCGTCCTTCCCGGGGACCTGCTCCGACTGCCTGAATTCCGCTGCCATATGGGCCTTCTGATAAAATGCGGACAGCTGCTTGAGCCTTCTGTGCTCAGGGCTTTCTTTCGGAAAACTCATGGCACGCTCAGCCATTTCCATTTCCTTTTGCCTGAGCTGCTCTACTGTCATGGCGTTTAAGGTCTCTTCCGTGACCAGAAAGCTGGCGGGATTCCCGTCCACGATCTCCAGCCCCTCATACAGCTTCTGCAGAGTCTCCATCATATCCGCGATGGCCATTAAGCGCAGGTATTCCTCATGGTCTAAAAAGCCGCCGTTTTGTCTGTAGGCAGTGATGGCCCAGCGAAGGTTCATTCCTGCCCGGACGGCCTTCATGTTTTCCTGATAACGGGCATAGAGCTCGTCCTTATTCCGATAGGTGAAGCGGTTCATATCCAGGGCTTCGAACCGGTCAAAGAGCTTTCTGCAGGAGGAGCGGATCTGAGCCGAATTCCCATCCGCGAAGCCGTTCATCAGCTCTATCCGGTCTTCCCGGTTTTCCAGCATTCCCAGATAGGACCAGGGATTCCTCAGATTCGTGTATTTCGGATCCTGAAAATCCTGGTCCCATTCATTGGCCTGCCTGAAAAAGCCCTCCACCACCGCAGTTCTTTCCCGATACTTTCCCCTATCCTTTTCGATCCGCTTGCGGATCTTATGCCGTTCGATCCTGCCCAGCTTTTTCCCGTAGGCATCCATATAGAAGCGGCTGATCTGGGCGTTGGCCTCCTGCTTGGGGATGCGCTGTTCAAAAAGCCATTCGTAGCCCTCCCCCATCGTCTGCTTTCTCGTCAGAAAATTTCCCAGACTGCGCATTTCCTGCCGGGGCATTTCCTGTAAGGGTCTCTCCCGCAGGGCCTCGCGGCCGGTCAGCTCCTCCTGCGTATGGGGAAGCTGCTGTTCCCTTTCTTTTACATCATTGAGAGGCTGTGCGCCTGTTTCCTTTGTTATGCTTTTTCCTGTCTCCATCGTTCCTCCGCAGCCGCTTCCGTGTTTTCTTTTACGCTTCACTCATACTGTTAAGGAAATGCTGAATAATTCAGCATTTCCTTAGCCCCTCCGGGGGATCGCATG
>CAMNLO010000097.1 GCA_946543095.1 uncultured bacterium | reverse complement strand
TTGCGCTGACGGGATCCTCGTTCCCCACAGAATAGCTGATCTGGACATTGTCCATTCCGATATCGATCCCCAGCACCAGGGGATTGTTTAATTTCAGGATGCCTTTTTCCATTGCTTATCGTAACCGAAACAGGCTTTCCGCCAGGAATTCCCGTTTTTTATAATCAAATACAAGGCCTGCGGCGGTTTCATAGTCCTGCAGCGCCTCCGCAGACAGGATATCGGAGAGGAAGGCGTATCTGGAGCCGGCTGCGATCACCGGCGCGGCAAAGAGTTCTCCCTTCTCCTTCGTGATCTCTCCCTCCAGATCCACCTGGATCACATATTCCTCCCCCTCCCCGGGAAACAGCACAAAGGCTTTTGTATACACTCCGGGGAACACGGTGTCGAACCGGGTTTCCTCTCCGGCAAGCTGAATGGAGAGCTTTGCTCTGGGATCCGCGTAGTATTCCAGGATCGTTTTATCCTGCAGGGCCTCCAGCTCCGGAAAAATGGAAGCATATTCCCTGAATTCCGGAAGCACGATCCCCTCCTCCAAAAAGAATTCCGAAAGGTAGCTGCGGAAATAAGGATAGAGTTCCTCCCGCCAGAGGCCCTTATGGGCCGCAAAATACTGTAACAGCGCAAGCCTTGCGATACGGGGCAGCTCCCCCCCCGCATAGGCTTCATTCGCCACATCCTTATAGAGCTGTTCCGAAATGCTCTCCTTCAGCACAAAGGCTTCGTACAGCTTTCGGTAAAGGGCGGCATGGAGGATATCCGGATCCCCCCCCCGGGCCTTCAGGGAAAAATAGAGCTCCGTGAAGTATTTCAGCTCCTGCCCCGTTACCAGATACTGGACGAAGATCCGCTCCGTCAGATGCTTCAGCTTCTCCTGTGCCGCAGGAACCTCCTCTGCCTCCAGCCGTTCCAGGGCCTTGTTCCCGATCCTCCAGAGCTTTTCCAGCTCGGGAAGCCTTCCTGGATAGGTGTCGCATAGATAAAAAACGGAATCGGGATTGTATCTGTCCTTGGAAAAGGAATAGACTAAAAGGTTTCTCAGCTCCTCGTTTTCCTTCTGCTCTCCACCTTCCGTTTGCAACAGCCTGACGCCTGCCCTCAGCACGTCCTTTGCGTCGAAGGAGGACAGCACGCCGCTCTGCATAGCCTTTAGGGCCACATCATAAAGCCCTCTTCCGATGCTTAAGCTCACTAACTCCTTCTTTTCCTTGCCGGAAAGGGGAAGCCCTGCGGACAAGGACAGGATCGTATCCACATCGGAATAATCCTCCAGTGTCACCAGCAGGGGGAAAAACCGGGTAAATACGATCTTTCTGGCCATGGGAGTGATGCTTTTCTCCCGAAGGACCCGAAGGGCTCCCGGAATATCCGCCAGATTGGGGTTCGTGTTCTTCAGGGCCATATAGAGGCATAAAGGCGTATCCTCCGTGGCAAAGGGCGCGATAAAACGGGAGATCCGGGACACCGCGCATAAGGGGGTCAGATCCGAGGGATTGGCCAAAAGCGTCCGCTCTCCCTGTTCATTCTCGGTAAATACCTTATCCATGGCTTCATAAACCGGCAGATATGCTTCCCCGTTTTTCACCTCGGCGCTTTGTTCGGTGGTGAAGTTTTCATAGACCGCCACCACCTTTTTCACCCCGTCCCCTGCCTGGATCCTGCGGATGAACAGGAGCTTTGCCATGGTGGCGGCGTTTTGCTTCGTATGCATGAACAGCATATAAAACTGTCCGTAGAGATAGCCCACGTTCTGATCGATGTAGCCCCTGGAGAGGCACATCATCGTAAACTGGGCAATGCTCTCCCGGATGGATTCCAGGATCTCCGGGATGTTGTTTCCGTTTTTCATGGCAGAGGCAAAGAGATAGGCCTTTTCTCTCCAGTCTCCCTTTCTGTCCTCAGCAAAATACAGATACATCTGCACCGGGATCTCCCGCCTGCCCTCCTCACTAAGTACATGGAGACATGCTTCATAGAGTCCCGTGATGTGGATATCCCGCTTCAGTGCCGCCTCATAATAAGGCATTACCTTTGTGCCGGACTTACCCTTCATCAGAAGCTGTACCAGGACCCGGAGAAGGTCCGTTCCCGGAAACATTTCATAGATCCTGATCAGAAGCCGCTCCAGGCTTTCCGAATGCTTCCTGATCCTGGCGGCAAGATAGATCACCTGCTTTACCAGGGCCTCATTCATCAGGCCCCTGCGTATGCCGAAATACAAAAGCCCCTGCCCGAAGCCCTCCAGGGAGCTTAAAAGGGCGGGATTGTCCTTCAGGACTAAAAAGGCCTCCAGATAGATCAGGGGGCTTGAGGAGCCCAGTCGGAAGGCCTCCTCCAGAAAGAGATATTTTCTGGCGGGAGAACGATCCAGAACATCGGAAACATATAAAAAAAGCCATCTGAGCCGCCAGTTTCCGGGGTCCTGTTCCAGGGCGTCGGAAGTGAATTCCGCTGCCTTCAGGGCATCCTCCTGGGCACCGGACAATAGAGATTTCAAATAAAAATAAAAGGCCTGCTCCGCCACGGTCCCGTCGGTGCGGATCCGAAACTGCATATTGTTCAGCACCCAGTCGGCCTCCTCCGACCGTCTGGAGCTGATGAAGAGCTGGGCTTGCAAGAGACGTGCTTCCATATCCCGTTCATCCAAAGTCAGAAGCCTGTCCAGAAGGGTTTCGCTTCTGATGATCCACTCTCCTCTGGAGATCCGTTTATAGCGGAAGGCCTCATAGTTCTGCAAAAGCCCCAGGATCATCCGCTTTCGTTCCAGGGACGCTCCCGAGGGAAGCTCTCCCGCAAGAACCGTTACCGGGACCTCCTTTGTCTCGTGAGGCGCCCGGATGATCAGGGCTCCCATGTTTTTCCCGGCATGCAGAAGGTCCACGTTGATCCTGAAGGGCAGCTCCAGAAGGGGGCCGTCGAAGTCCTCCTCCCCCAGGACATTCTTTTCAACAAACAGGAAATCCCCCTTTGTATCCACCTCCAGATGGGTGTAGCCCCAGCCGTTTCTGGTAATGCCCAAAAGGCAGCTTACGGTCTCGGAAGGCTCTGTGAGCTCCAGTCTGAACTCCTGATCCTCCAGCACATATTCCATTCCGTTCTTTTTCCGAAGGGAGATCAGAAACTCGTCCATATTCGCAGAGGAGTCGTTTTTGACGCTGAAGCCGCGATAGAGGATCCTGCTTTCCATATCCGTCAGAATCGCCTCAAAGGAGTCGGAATAGAACAGCTCCTTTGCCTCCTCCCAGTTCTTTCTGGCCAGGTTTACAAAGTGGAAAATATTACGGACAGGACCTTCGGAGGAGGTAAGCTCCCCGGTCTCCACCGTAACGGTGTAGGGAAGCGTATATTCGCCCTGATCGGAGAGGATCTCAAATTGTCCCCTGTGGCTTGTGCCAAGGGGCAGGCCCTCTCCGGAAAAGGTGAAGGAAATCTCCGCATCCCCGGTAAAATCCGGGGAGGAAAGCCTCATACGGGTATCAAAACACATCACGCTGCCGGAAAGGGGAAGCCCTTTTTTGCCTTCGATAAAAAAGCTTCCGGAGAGCTTCCCCCCTTCATGCAGACTCAGCTCCAGTGTTTCCGGCGTAAAGGTAAGATGACCCGGATCGTATTTAAAATTGCCGGCTAATGCCTCCTCTACTGCTTTGTACATAGAGGATCAGCTGAAGACCTTCTGCAGGATCAGATTGCTCCTCTCCACGAACTTGGTCATCTCCTCGGGAGAAAGGGGCGCATTTGCCACCTTGGCAAGATCATAGAGCTGTTCACACACAAGCTGTGAATCCTCGCTCTCCTCATGCTCCATGATATAGGAAACCAGCGGATGGTTCGCGTTCAGGATCAGCGTCTCCTCCGCTCCCATATCCGCCATGCCTGAAAGACCGTTCATGGAATACATCTTCATCATGTCCTGCATCCTGCGGCTCTCCTCGGACACAGTCAAAACAGAGCTGATCTTCTTGTTCTTCAGCTTCTCCAGCTTCACGGAAAGCTTATCCTTCTTTAACGCCTTGCGCATCTTCTTTTCAAGCCCCTCGGCGGTCTTTGCCAGTTCCTCCTCTTCCTTTTTGGAGGTCTTTGCCTTAAAGGGATCCCCCAGATCCGCGTCGATCCTGCGGAATCTGATCCCCTCGTTTTTGGATTCCAGCTGGTTGATGAAGGGCTGGTCGATATTGTGGTTTAAGATGACGGCAGTGAGCTTCGCCTTTTTGAACATATTGATATACTGGCTCTGCTGCTTTTCATCGGTGACATAGTAGATCACCTTTTCCTTCTTTTCTTCTTCCTTCTCCCCTTCTTCCTTTTCTTCGGGAGCTTCCGTCTCCTCCTTCACAGCATCTTCCGTGCTGTTTTCTTCCTTCTTTTCTTCGCCCTCTTCCTCCTCGATATCCGTTTTTGCCACCTCAAGGCATTCCGGCAGCGTCTGATACTCCCCGTCCAGATTCTTGAACAGGATGTAGTCCGTCATCTTCTGACAGAACTTGTCGTCCCTCAAGCAGCCGTATTTGATAAAGGGCGCGATATCATCCCAGTATTTTTCGTAGTTTTCCTTATCGGTCTTGCACATGCCGGAAAGCTTGTCCGCCACCTTTTTCGTGATGAAATCGGAGATCTTGTTCACAAAGCCGTCATTCTGCAGGGCGGAACGGGACACGTTTAAGGGCAGATCCGGGCAGTCGATGACCCCCTTTAACAAAAGCAGAAACTCCGGGATCACCTCCTTGATATTGTCCGCGATAAAGACCTGATTGTTGTAGAGCTTGATGGTCCCCTCAATGGAATCGTATTCCATATTGATCTTCGGGAAATACAGGATGCCTTTTAAGTTAAAGGGATAGTCCATATTCAGATGGATCCAGAACAGGGGCTCCTTGTAGTCGTTGAAGACCTTTCTGTAGAAGGCCAGATAATCCTCCTTCGTGCAGTCATTGGCGTTCTTCGTCCAAAGGGGATGGGTTTCGTTCACCAGCTCCGGGCGCTTTCTTACCTTGACCTTGTCCGGATCCTCCTCCTTGTCCTTTTTCACCTCCTCAAGGATCTCTTCCCCGTCCAAAAGCTCGCTTTTTAAAATGGTTTCCGTGCCGGTCTCATTCTCTCTGGAAAGCCAGATCTTCACCGGCATAAAGGAGCAGTACTTTTTCAGGACGCTTCTGGCTTCGTATTCATTGCAGTACTTTAAGCAGTCCTCGCTTAAATGGAGGGTCACAGTGGTGCCCACCTCACTTCTTTGCCCGTCATCCATCTGGTAGTCGGTGCCGCCGTCGCAGCTCCAGTGGACGGCCGCAGCCCCTTCTTTGTAGGAAAGGGTGTCGATCTCCACATTCTCTGCCACCATAAAGGCGGAATAAAAGCCCAGGCCGAAATGGCCGATGATCTGGTCGTCGTTGGCCTTGTCCTTGTATTTCTCAATGAAATCCGTGGCGCCGGAGAAGGCGATCTTATTGATGTACTCCTCCACCTCCTCTGCGGTCATTCCCAGGCCGTTGTCACAGACCTGAATGGTCTTCTCCTCAGGATTGACCTTCACATCGATCCTGGCTGAGTACCCCTCGGGAAACTCATATTCCCCCATCATCTCCAGCTTCTTTAATTTCGTGATGGCATCGCAGCCATTGGAGACCAGCTCACGGTAAAAGATATCCTGGTCGGAATACAGCCATTTTTTGATGATGGGAAAGATATTTTCGGAATCGATGGACAAAGTGCCGTTTTTGAATGCCATTTTATTGCCTCCTTAGTGCTTATATTATTGTTTGAAATGCTCAGAATACACTTCGAAAAAATCCGCCGTAAAGCAAGAAAGATCCGTTTCCCGGGTCTTCTCCCACAGTGCGTCGTTGAAATACAGGTTCAGGCCGGAGATAAACTCGTCGTATTCCTCCGAAAAGGCTTCCTGCCTTCTTAAGGCGATGATCCGCTCCTTGTTCGCCTGGGTCCCCTGCTCGGACACCGGCAGGATGCAGCGGTAGATGGCGAAACCCTCTTCGGATTCCGAGACCTCGCTGATCTCATCTCTGGAAAGGCCGAGCACCTCCTTAGGTGCCTCCAGGGCGGAAATGCTGATGCTGCCCTCCCTGGCCTCATTGTACATGGCCATCAGGGCTTCAAAGCTCTGCTCCCCGGAAACAGCCTCCCTGCGGATCTCCTCCGCCATGATCCTTAAGGCGTCCTTTTCGGAATCCGACACCGGATGCCTTGTATTGTCCTCCTCTGTGTAGGTCTTGATCAGGATCTGCTCCAGAAGGATCACCCGGGCCTCGTCATCGCTGATCTCGGGATCCGTGTTCAGGGACAGCTCCCGGTAGAGCTTATCTGCCAGGGCATACTCCTGAAAGGTGTTGAATACAAGCTCCTC
>CAMNLO010000096.1 GCA_946543095.1 uncultured bacterium | reverse complement strand
TAAAAAAGCGGAGGACGCACGCCTCCGCAAGCTTCAGAAACAAATTGACACCTGCGAGCAGGAGATCGAATCAGCTGAATCCCGCATTTCCGAGATCGACACCGAAATGGCCCTGCCCGAGGTCTGCACCGATCCCGCCCGGCTGGGCGCCCTCCAAAAGGAGAAGGACGAGCTCACCGCGCGGCTGGATGAGCTGTATTCCACTTGGGAAGAACTATCAGAGAATAAATAGTATTGCTGTAATCAGGCCGGGGCCTGTGTATGTGTGAAGGCTCATTTAGGCGCTGCGGAAATGAGACCGAGCGGCCATGAGAACCGTTGACCGAAATGGCCGCTGCTTGGGCTCATTGGAGCGTCAGCGCCCCTAAGCCTGAACACATGTACAGTGTCACGGCCGTCCCTTTAGCTTACAACTGTAAATACATTACCATACAGCCACTTAAGCCAATAACCCTCTTTCTCTTACAGTCTCTTCGCGATCGCCTTGATAAACTCCTCGGAATTCAGCACCTTCACATCCTTCGCGGAGGTGATCCTGGCCAGATCCCCGGTCATCTCCCCCTCCTCGATGGTGCGGATGGTGGCGCTCTCCAGCCGGTCCGCAAATGCGCACAGCTCCGGCAGCCGGTCCAGCTCCCCTCTCTTTCTGAGAGCTCCCGTCCAGGCGAAGATCGTGGCCACGGAATTCGTGCTGGTCTCCTCCCCCTTCAGGTGCTTGTAATAATGACGCTGCACCGTCCCGTGAGCCGCCTCATACTCGTAGATCCCCGCCGGGCTCACTAACACCGAGGTCATCATGGCCAGGGACCCGTAAGCTGAGCTCACCATATCGCTCATCACGTCCCCGTCATAGTTTTTCAGCGCCCAGATAAAGCCCCCTTCGGACTTCATGACTCTGGCCACCGCGTCGTCGATCAGCGTGTAGAAATAAGTGATCCCCGCCTTCTCAAACTCCGCCCTGAATTCCTGCTCATACACTTCTTCGAAGATATCCTTAAAGGTGTGGTCATATTTCTTGGAAATGGTGTCCTTGGTAGAAAACCACAGCTCCTGCTTCGTGCTCAGGGCATAGGTGAAGCAGGATCTGGCAAAGCTCTTGATTGAGTCCTCCGTATTGTGGATCCCCTGCAGGATCCCGGGGCCCTTGAATTCCTGGATGGTCTCCTCGATCACGGACCCATCCTCCCCTTCAAACCGGAGGATTCCCTTCCCCTTCCCGGGAACTTTGATCTCTGTGTTTTTATACACATCCCCGTAGGCGTGCCTGGCGATGGTGATGGGTTTTTTCCACTGCCTGACGCATGGCTCGATGCCCTTCACAAGGATGGGAGCGCGGAACACCGTGCCGTCCAGGATCCCCCGGATGGTCCCGTTGGGGCTCTTCCACATCTCCTTCAGGTGATACTCCTCCACCCTGGCAGCATTGGGGGTGATGGTGGCGCACTTTACCGCCACGCCGTACTTCTTTGTGGCATTGGCGGCATCCACCGTGACCTGGTCATCGGTTTCGTTCCGGTTCTCCAGACCCAGGTCGTAGTACTCGGTTTTCAGATCCACAAAGGGAACCAGCAGATGCTCCTTGATCATGGCCCAGAGGATCCGGGTCATTTCATCCCCATCCATCTCCACGAGGGGGGTGGTCATTTTGATCTTTTCCATAATCTTCTCCTCTTTCTGACTGATTGCATTGATAAAACCACTCGCAGCCACTTCATGCTGCAGCAGCTGCTGAAGGCTGCGGTGCTGTATGCCGGGGACTGCGTTTCATCACCTTTCGCTCACTGTTTTTGCAAATTTGTCCTCCCCGATCTTTTCCTTCATGAACTCATAGGCATTGATCATATGCTCATGGGCCAGCTTCTCCGCAAGCTCCGCATCACCGGCCTTAATGGCTTCCATGATGCCGTGATGCTCCGCATTGGAGGCATTCCCGCGAAACAGCGTGGTCAGCGTCATTTTGCGCACACGGATCACATGCTCGTGAAGCTCGATCAAGGTCTTCTCCAGCATCTTGGAAGCACAGGATTCATAAATGATATGATGGAAACGGTTGTCCAGATCAGGCAGCTGCTCCATATGCCCGCTTTTTGCATGGAATTCGGAAAGATAAACAATCTCCTCCATTTCCGAAAGCAGCGGCCGTTCAATATTGTGCGCGGCAAGGGCGGCGGCAAGACCCTCTAACCTCGCCCGCATCTGATAGATATCTCCCACATCCTTCCAGGAGATTCCCACGACATAGGCTCCCTTATTGGGAATGATCTGAATGAGGCCTTCCAGCTCCAGCTGTCGGAACGCTTCCCGCACCGGCGTTCTGGATACTCCCAGCTCTTCTCCGATGGCTACCTCTCTTAATTCTTCATGCTCCTTATAACGCCCGGAAAGGATATCCTCCCTGAGCTTCCGGTACACCCTCCCCTGGAGGGAGTACCGGTCCGAACCTTCTTTGGAAATGTCTCCTTCACTCATCTTAACCTGTTCCTTTTCAGATTCTTCTTGTGGCCACAAGCAGCGCCATTCCGGCGCTGAATAACCCGATCATCAGAAACCACTTGGGATCCACGGAATGATCCCCGGTATCCGGAGTATCATCCATAGGCCCTCCTCCCATGGCGGAAATGGTATGTCCCTCCGTGGTGAAGCTCAGAGCCTTCTCATTGCGGTATATGGCAAACTCTGACAGGTGGGAGGTATCAAAGGAGATCTCTCCCGCCGCCTCATCATATTCTACAGGAAGTGCTTCCAGCTGTCCATCCGCATCCAGACACACCACATGGAATCCCCCTTCGCCGATATCCGGATCCGCAAGGCTCAGGGTAAGCAAAAGCTTTCCTCTGCCGAACTGGGTAATGGGAACCTGCATGGCCTTATCATACAGACTGATATCGATCACCACCGCATTCTCCGGCAGGGCATCCCTGTAGATCCTGGAAAAGGCCATATCCAGCTTCTCCCGGTCTGCCCCGCTGATCACTCCCTGGTAATCATTGGCATCTCCCCCGGATAAGGAGGCTTTGGCCCCCCTGATCAAAGAGGTGTTTATGCTGATCAGCTCCGCATCCGATTCGTAGGGCTTTGTGAACCCCGCTTCATCCATGCCGTCTGTGCCCGCCCCGGAAAACACCGGGATCCGGTAGGCGCTGTTGGCCAGCTTTTCCGCGGAGGCTTCGTGGGAGATCTTTGGCATACTCCCCTTCAGAAAGACCTGTTTCACATTGGCAAAGGCGCCCAGCCCCAGCTGTCTGACATTTTCCGGGATCTCATAGGAAAGGGAGATACAGTCGGAAAAGGCCCTGTCCGCGATCTTTGTCACATTTTCGCCGCCCTCCACCGTTTCCAGATTCCGGCAGCCGGAAAAGGCCGCTTCCCCGATCTCCCGGACACTCTCCGGCAGCACTGCCTTTTTTATTGCGGTGTTTCCCACAAAGGCCTCCGGACCGATGACCCTGACCTCCTCCGGCAGCACCACCGTTTCCTCATTTCCGCCGTAGAGGAGCAGGATCCCGTTGCCTTCGATGACAAAATCCGTTTCCGCAAGCCGCTTTGCCAGATAGGGGGTATGGTCAAAGGCCTTGGGAGCGATCTCGCTGACGCTTTTGGGGATCCGGACGCTTTCCAGGCTGTCCGCATGATAGAAGGCGCCGTAATCGATCGTTGTGACGGTCTGGGGGATCTCCGCATGGGTAAGTCCGGATCTGGCGAAGGCCAGCTCTCCGATCTCCCGGATGGGTTTCCCCTCGGAAAAATCATATTCTGTCAGGGATCGGTCCCCATAAAAGGCGGTTTTTGCGATGATCCCGTTGGAGGTCGTGTATTTGGGAAGGGCGGTCCATTTGTCGGCATTGTCCTCCCCGGATGCATCCCCCGCATCCCCTCTTTCATTGCCGGAGTAAACGGTCCCCTGAGAAGCCGTATTCAGATTTCCGGCATTTCCTTCAAACACCACATTGCTCTCTCCGGCGGGAGCCTGCGTGGCCGCACCGGCGGGATTGCCGAAGACACCGGAGCCGTCCACACCGATATAGGCTCTGCCTCCCAAAACCCTGGACCTTCCGGCCACATTCCCGGAGGTGGAGGTTTCGCCTCCCACCCGCATGGAGGCGGAGATGCCGTACTGGGAAATGTCCCTGGATTCCGTCACCACGCCGTCTGTCTGCTGCTCCCTGGTATTGCCGTCGATGATCCCCGTGGGAGAGGCGGGAGTCCGGTCACTGATCTCTTTCTCCTTCGCCGCTGTGCCGGGGGCCATGGGCAGAACACCGATGGGCTCTTCGGCCGTAAAATCCTTTGCGAAGGCGTCTGCCGCCGTATCCCTGTCCGCGTCGATCTTCAACTGATAGCAGCCGTCAAAGGCCGTGGGATGGATAAAGCTGACCCCGGGGGGAATATAGGCGTAGGTGAGGCTTACACAGTTTTCAAAGGACTTCATCTCCAGAGCATCAGCCCCTGCGGGGATCGTTACGCTTTTCAATCCCGTGCAGTGGGAAAACGCGTAGGAAGGGATCCTGTTTACTTTTGGGGAAAAACTGATATTGTTCAATTTAATAGCGCCATAGAAGGCGTAATCCATGATTCTGTCCACGGATTCCGGCATGGAATAGGAAGTGGCAGAAGCCCCCGGCAGATAAGCGTAAAGCACATTGGCGATATCCCGGTTCAGAATGGCGCCGTCTGCCACCACAAAGGAGGAGGGCTTGTTCAGACTGCTGTCGAAGGTCGCGCTGCCAAGGCTGGTGCAGCCGCCAAAAACACCCATTCCCAGATCTGTCAGGCCTGTGCCCACGCGAAAAGAGGAAAGGGCCCTGTCTCCCTGAAAGGCAAAATTTCCGATGCTCTTGACGGAATCCGGAAGAGTCACGGAATTTAAGGAGGTGCAGTCCGCAAAGGCCCTGTAGCCGATCCGGGTAAGCCCATCCATCGCCGTTACGGAATGGAGGGTGGTATTCCCCTCAAAGGCGGATTCCGCGATCTCCTTGATCTGAGGCGGGATCGTGACGGAAGCGTCCGTGCCCGTGTACTTAATGAGCTTTCCGCTCTTTACCTGGAAATCCCCGGAGACTGTGACGGAAGGGGCCACGGCCTCCGTAGCTGCACCGGTGTCATCTGCGGCATCTTCTGCAAACATCTCCGGAAACAGATCCTCGGGAGCATCCCCGGAATCCACAGAGGAGGACCTTGCATTCTCCGGCTCCACACTGCTGCTTCTGGTCCCTTCCGCATAGAGCCTGGAAGAGGGGATCATGGACACTATCAGGGACAGCAGGAGCAGCCCCACCCCCATCAATTTTCCGTAACGGAGCATCACGCTGCCGCCCTCTTCCTGGGTCTGTCCTTTTTAAAGAACAGCAGAAGCGACACGGCGGCAAGCCCAAGGGACAAAAACCATTTCGGCTCAATGTCCCCGGTTTTGGGATTCGCATCCATCAGTCCGTCGGAAAGATGGGCCGTGTCCGTCCAGATCACATAGGGCGAGAAATGGGAGGCCGTAAAGGACACGCAAGGCGTCCCGGAAATCGAGGTAAACCTGGGGGCCAGGCTCTCGATGGAACCGGCGCGGATCGCCGCCACCTTGTTATTGCCTCCGTAGGTCCTTAAGGCATCCGGCAGAGGAATCGTAATGTCCACGGTAAGCCCTGAGGTGTCCGTGATCTGGACCCTGCCGGTGGAATCAAAGAGCTGTATGTTCATCGGATAATACAGCAGGTTTTCCAGAGAGCCGTAGGTGGCCCTGAGGGCCTCCTCCACCTGTCCCGTGGTGGCGTCGTCCTGTGTGATCCTCACCACGAAATTGTCCGTGGAGCCATGAACCACTGCGTTCGCCAGATCCTGATTGCTGATCCCCGAGGAGTTCACCACCACGGAGGTCTTGCCTGTGTTCTTCTGGGTGGCCTCGGATTCCCTGCTGGTCCTGCTGCTGACGGAGCTGGATCTGGAACCGTTCCCCGAGGTGGAGGTGTCCTTCCTGTAGGTGGCCCTCAGACGCACCTCGTTGGTGGGCATGGAGAAGCTGGTAAAGCGGTTCTGGGCATTGGGAATACTGGTAAGGCCGTTGATGATGACCCACCTGTCAAACACATTGCCGCTGGGAGGATCATTGGCATAAACGGAAACCGTGGTATCCTTTTCATATTCCCCGTCCCCTGAGCCGTATTCCACGATCACACGGTACTTGGTCTTGCTGGAGCTGCTGCTGCCGGAGCTTCCTGAGCTGCCGCCTCCTCCGCCGCCTCCGCCTCCTCCGCCGCCGGATTTGACGATGGCGCCTCCGGAGACCTTTGCAGGATCCGGATCCGCGTTCCTGATATACTGGGCGATAAAGGTCAGATCCTCGCCGATATAGGTATAATCACTGCCGCTGATCATCTT
>CAMNLO010000095.1 GCA_946543095.1 uncultured bacterium | reverse complement strand
CGAGACTTTAGTAGAAGCGGGCTATGATGAGAGAAACGCCTATTTTGAGTGCATCCACGAGATGAAGCTGATCGTGGACCTGATCTATCAGTCCGGGTTCGCAGGCATGCGTTATTCCATCTCCAACACCGCTGAGTACGGCGATTATGTCACCGGTCCCAAGCTGATCACCGAGGAGACCAAGAAGACCATGAAGAAGATCCTTTCCGATATCCAGGACGGGACCTTTGCCAAGGAGTTCCTGCTGGAGATGTCTCCCGCCGGACGCCAGGTACATTTCAAGGCCATGCGGAAAAAGGCTGCGGAGCATCCTTCCGAGAAGATCGGTGAGGAGATCAGAAAGCTGTACAGCTGGAACAACGAAGAAAGCAAACTGATCAACAACTGATGTCGTTGATCGGTATGGGATCAATGGCTGAATCTTTCTGATGCAGAAAGTCAATTATCAACTTCGTCTGGATAAGCTTTTGGAGGGGTGTGCGGGGAGCACTCCCCTCCTGTTGTTGCATAGCTGCTGCGCACCCTGCTCCTCATACTGCATGGAATATCTCAGGGAGTATTTTCGGATCACGGTATTCTACTACAATCCCAACATCACGGACCGGGAAGAGTATGAGAAACGGAAGGAAGAGGAGATCAGGCTCATAAACGCCTATAATGAGATCCCGGGGAAACGAAGCATCGGCATTCTGGATGCGGACTATGATCCCGAGCGGTATCTGGAGGCGGTCAAGGGCCTGGAGGGCTGCCCTGAGGGGGGAGAGCGGTGCGGGGTGTGCTTTGCCCTGCGGCTGGAGGCCTCCGCCAAGGCGGCAGCGGAGCATGGCTTTGATTATTTCTGCACGACCTTGACCATCAGCCCCCTGAAGAATGCCGAGCGGCTCAACACCATCGGGGAGCAGCTGGGGAAGCGGTACGGAGTGCCCTTTCTGCCTTCGGATTTTAAGAAGAGGGGCGGGTATCAAAGATCCATCGAGCTGTCCAGGGAGTATGGGCTGTACCGGCAGGATTATTGCGGGTGCGAGTTTTCCAGAGCGGAAAGGCATCACTGATACATCCGAAGGATGTGCGGATGCTGCCAAATGCAGAACGAAACAGATCACGATAGAGAATGATTTCAGTTTGTCAGTCCTGAAAACTGAAGATGGAAGGATGATAACATGAGAGTCGGATTCGGATGTGACCACTCCGGTGTGGATCTGAAGAACAAGCTGATAGAGCACTTGAAAAATAAGGGCTATGACTGCGTGGACTACGGCACCTATGCCCCGGATGTCCCCGTGGATTATCCCATTAAGGGGGAAGAGGTGGCACAAGCCCTGCTGAAGGGAGACGTGGAAAAGGCAGTGCTGATCTGCGGCACCGGCATCGGCATCTCCCTGGCTGCCAACAAGGTCCCGGGGATCAGGGCAGCGGTGTGCTCTGAGCCCTATTCCGCCAAGATGAGCGTGGAGCACAATGATGCCAATATCATCGCCATGGGGGCGAGAGTGGTAGGGGACGAGCTGGCCAAGACCATTGTGGACGCCTTTTTTGACGCGGAATACCAGGGAAAGGAAAATGAGCGCCACAGAAGACGGGTGGGGCTCATCACCGAGATCGAAAGAAAACACTCCAGATAGCAGAGAGACAGAAAGGCATATATGAAAAAACTACTGGACGTATTAAGTGAAAAGATGGGGCAGGTATTTGAGCAGGCAGGGTTCGACCGGGCCGGGGGAAAGGTTTCTCTTTCCAACCGGGCGGATCTTTGCGAATACCAGTGCAACGGCGCCCTTTCCCTGGCAAAGCAGTGCCATAAGAATCCCATGGAGATCGCGGAGGCCGTGGGAAAGCTCCTTGTGGGCGATGTGTTTACGGATGTGAGCATAGCAAAGCCCGGCTTTCTCAATTTCAATCTTTCCCCTGAGTTTTTGAAGGGCTTTGTGCAGGAAATGGCAGATTCCGAAAAGTTCGGCCTTCCTGCTCCCGAGAAGGAAAAGATGATCATCGTGGACTACGGCGGCCCCAACGTGGCCAAGCCCCTGCATGTGGGACATCTGAGGGCAGCGGTCATCGGGGAGAGCATCAAGCGGATCCTGCGCTATGCGGGCCACAGGGTGGTGGGAGATATCCACATGGGAGACTGGGGCCTTCAGATGGGTCTGATCATCTCGGAGCTGAAGGAGAGAAATCCCGCCCTTCCTTATTTTGACGACAGCTTTCTGGGCGAATATCCCGAGGAAGCCCCCTTTACCATTTCCGAGCTGGAGGAGATCTATCCCGCCGCCAGCGCGAAATCCAAGGAGGACGCGGCGTTTAAGGAAAAGGCCATGGAGGCCACAAAGAAGCTTCAGGACGGGGTCAGAGGATACCGGGCTTTATGGCAGAAGATCATAGACATCAGTGTGGCGGATCTGAAAAAGAACTATGATAAGCTGAAGGTGGACTTTGATCTCTGGAACGGGGAGTCCACGGTCCACAACGAGATCGCCGGCATGGTGCAGTATTTAAAGGACGGGGGATACGCCTATATGAGCGACGGAGCCCTGGTGGTGGATGTGGCAAGGGAGGATGACAAAAAGCCCATTCCCCCCTGCATGGTGTTGAAATCCGACGGGGCCGCCCTTTACAATACTACGGATCTGGCCACGCTTCTGGTGAGAAAGAGAGAATATCATCCGGACCTTATCGTATACGTGGTGGACAAGCGGCAGGAGCTGTATTTTGAGCAGGTCTTCCGCTGCGCGAAAAAGACGGGACTGACAGAGGAGAAAACGGAATTAAAATTCATCGGCTTCGGCACCATGAACGGCCCCGACGGCAAGCCCTTTAAGACCAGAGAGGGCGGCGTTATGCGCTTAGAACGGCTCATTGCCGAGATCGAAGCCCAGGTGAAGAGCGAAGGACGGGAGCCTGACGATGTGTTATCGGGGGATGCCCCAGGCTCCTCTGCCACGGAAAAGATCGCCCTGGCAGCCTTAAAATACGGGGATCTTTCCAATCAGGCCACCAAGGACTATTGCTTTGACATGAAAAAGTTCACCTCCTTTGAGGGGGACACCGGCCCCTATCTTCTGTACACCATCGTTAGGATCAAATCCATCCTGCGGAAATACGGAAAGGATGCCCCCACTGCCTTAAGGACCCCTGAGGCAGCGGGAGAGAAGGCGCTGTTCCGTGCCCTGACGGGATTTCTTCCCGCCATGGAATACGCGGAGCGGGAGCTGGCCCCCCACAGGCTCTGCGCCTACGCCTATGAGCTGGCCAATGCCTTCAACAGCTTTTATCATGAGACCAGGATATTAAGCGAAGAAGACAGTACAAAGCGGGACGGCTATATCGCTCTTGCCTCCCTCTGCAAGGAAGTGCTGGAGCAGGTCATCGATCTTCTGGGCTTTGAAGCCCCGGAGCAAATGTGATATCAGGATTGCGAGAGCTGTGAAACAACGGAGCAATCCGTATATCAGAATCAGTTTATAAAGGAGAAGTTATGCAGAAAACGCCCCAGGGATTAAACGAGATCATCGACGGCATCCTTCTGGACTACCGGACCGAGCGTGACATCGATAAAATGGATGTGTATCATCAGCGGGAAGAGGACGCGGTGAAGGAGCTGATCTCCAAGATGCTGCATATCCTGTTTCCGGGGTATCACAGGGACCGCTCCATCAAGGTCTTCAATGAAGAGAGCCGCCTCAGGGTCATGATCGAGGATATGCTCTATAACCTGGAGAAGCAGATCGGAAGACTGCTTTTGTATCTTCCGGAATACAATGAGAAATCCGAGGTGGTGCGGCTCATCAAGGCCTCCGAGATCACGGGGCATTTCGCGGCCAGCATCCCTCATATCCGGGAATACATCGAAACGGATCTCCAGGCCACCTATGAAGGGGACCCGGCCACCATGTACAAGGACGAGATCGTCATGTGCTATCCCGGAATCTATGCCAGCACCTTAAACCGCATCGCCCATGAGCTGTTTTTGCTGAATGTGCCGTTACTCCCCAGAATGATCACGGAATTCGCCCATTCCCGCACCGGTATTGATATCCATCCGGGAGCCACCATCGGGAAGTACTTCTTCATCGATCACGGAACCGGCGTGGTCATCGGCTCCAGCACCATGATCGGGGAGCATGTGAAGATCTATCAGGGGGTGACTCTGGGCGCCCTTTCCACCAGGAAGGGACAGGCCCTTCGGGGCACGAAGCGCCATCCCACCATTGAGGATGATGTGACCATCTATTCCGGCGCCTCCATTCTGGGAGGGGAGACCGTCATCGGAAAGGGAAGCGTCATCGGCTCCAACGCCTTTATCACGGAGTCGGTGCCGGCAGGCTCCAGGATCTCCATCCAGAACAGGGAGATCCGCATGGGAGAAAAGGGAGAGGGCTGCATCTTAAACCGCAAAGCGGATGAGAATGAGGTCTGGTATTATCAGATCTGATCCCTGGTGTTTTCGGGATCATAAGAGGTTTTGATCATTCGTCAAAACGGATGCGAAACGGAGCGGTCCGTCATCATCACCGGATGTAAAAGCCTGAATACAGAATGAGGAGAAGAGGAAAAAATTTATGCTGCAGAAACGGGAAGACATCAGAAATGTTGCGATCATTGCCCATGTAGATCACGGGAAGACCACTCTGGTGGACGAGCTCTTAAAGCAGAGCGGCGTCTTCAGGGAAAATCAGGAGGTGGCGGAGCGGGTCATGGACTCCAATGCCCTGGAGCGGGAGAGAGGGATTACCATCTTAAGCAAGAACACCGCCGTTTCCTATAAAGGCGTGAAGATCAATATCGTGGACACTCCCGGACACGCGGATTTCGGCGGTGAGGTGGAGCGTGTCCTGAAGATGGTCAACGGGGTCATTCTGGTGGTGGACGCCTTTGAGGGCACCATGCCACAGACCAAGTTTGTGCTGCGGAAGGCCCTGGAATTAAAGCTTCCGGTGATCTGCTGCATCAATAAGATCGACCGTCCCGAGGGCAGGCCCGCCGAGGTGGTGGACGAGGTGCTGGAGCTGTTCATGGACCTGGATGCGGAGGATAACCAGCTGGATTTCCCTGTAGTGTACGCTTCCGCCAAGGGGGGCTACGCAAGCCTTTCCCCGGAGGAAGAGGGGACGGATATGAAGCCTTTGTTTGACACCATTCTGGATGCCATCCCGGCTCCCGAGGGGGATCCGGAAAAGGGGACCCAGATCCTCATCAGCACCATCGACTACAATGAATACGTAGGCCGCATCGGCGTGGGCAAGGTGGAAAACGGGAAAGTCTCCGTGAACGAGGAAGTGGTGATCGTAAACGCCCACGATCCGGAGTATTCCAAGAAGGTCAAGGTGTCGAAGCTCTATGAGTTTGACGGCCTGAACAGGGTGGAGGTGAAGGAAGCGGGGATCGGCTCCATTGTGGCCATCTCCGGCATCGCGGACATCCATATCGGGGACACCCTCTGCTCCCCGGATGCTCCCGAGCCCATTCCCTTCCAGAAGATCTCCGAGCCCACCATTGCCATGTATTTCAATGTGAACGATTCTCCCCTGGCGGGGAAGGAGGGCAAATATGTTACCAGCCGCCATCTCCGTGACCGGCTCTTCCGGGAGTTAAACACCGATGTTTCCCTCCGGGTGGAGGAAACAGACACCACGGAGTCCTTCAAGGTCTCCGGCAGGGGGGAGCTGCATCTTTCCGTCCTCATCGAGACCATGCGCAGGGAAGGCTATGAATTCTCCGTCAGCAAGGCGGAGGTCTTATACAAAAAGGACGAGAACGGCAAGCTTCTTGAGCCCATGGAGCTTTGCTACGTGGATGTGCCCCAGGAATTTTCCGGCACGGTCATCGAGAACCTCTCCCAGAGGAAAGGGGAGCTAAAGGAGATGGGCGCCGCCACCGGCGGGGACACCAGGCTTGTGTTCTCCATTCCCGCAAGAGGCCTCATCGGCTACCGGGGCGAGTTTCTGACAAACACCAAGGGCACCGGGATCTTAAACACCATTTTTGACGGCTACGCCCCCTATAAGGGGGAGATCTCCTACAGAAGGCTGGGGAGCCTCATTGCCTTTGAGACCGGGGAAGCAGTGACCTATGGGCTTTTTAACGCACAGGAGAGAGGCACCCTGTTCATCGGACCCGGGGAAAAGGTCTATGCCGGCATGGTAGTGGGAGAGACCGGCAGGGCGGATGATATCGAGGTGAATGTGTGCAAGACCAAGCATCTGACCAACACCAGATCCTCCTCCGCGGATGAAGCCCTGCGGCTCACCCCTAAGAAGGAGCTGTCCCTGGAGCAGTGCATGGATTTCATTGAGACCGACGAGCTTTTAGAGGTGACCCCCACGAATTTAAGGATCCGCAAGAAGATCCTGGATTCCACCCAGAGGAAGCGGGCCGCCATGAAGAAGCC
>CAMNLO010000094.1 GCA_946543095.1 uncultured bacterium | reverse complement strand
GCTACGATTATAAAATGATCGGCGAATATCAGACCCTGCAGCAGGAGATCGAGGCAAAGGTCTCGGTGGAGAAGCAGCAGGAGGAAGAGCTGAACGCCTATCAGGCCATTCTGGATGAAAAGCATGAGGAGCTGGCGGACTTAACTGACGAGGTCAGGGAAAAGCTGGGGATCGTGGGCAGCACCATTTCCACGGAAAAGCAGAAGCTCCAGAACTATGATCAGATGTTATACCAGCTGGATGTGCAGATGAAGGCCCTGGAGGCCCAGACCGCCGCAGCCCAGGCAAGACTGGCCCAGCAGATCGCGGAGCGTCTGGCTCTGACAAAGGAAGACACCTCCGGCTCCTACAGCGCCAGCGGCTCTGAGCTGGAATGGCTTGCCGCCACGATCCAGGCGGAGGCGGACGGAGAGTCCTACACCGGAAAGCTGGGAGTGGGGAGCGTGATCATGAACCGGGTGAAAAGCTCCGCCTTCCCCAACGATATCATCAGCGTCATTACCCAGAATATGCAGTTTGCCTCCTATCGCTCCGGAAAGGTGGAGCTGATCATCCAGAGGGGACCCAATTCCACCTGTATGCAGGCGGCCCAGGAGGTGCTGGGAGGCGCCCGTGTGGGAGACTATCTCTTCTTTATGACTAAGTATTACGCGGATTACTACGGCATCGCCGAATACACCATGATCGGCAACCACGCCTTCTTCTACCGCTGGGTGACGAACAAGAGCTCCCAGCCTGCAGTGGAGCAGCAGACGCAGCAGGAGCAGCAGACGGAACAGCAGACGCAGCAGGAGGAGACACAGCAGCAGGAGCAGGAGCAGAAGACGGAGGAACAGCAGGAGGAGACCCAGGAAGAGCCCTCCGAAGAACCGGCGGAGGAAACGCCGAAGGAGGAAGAGGAAGAAGAGGCGGTGGAGCAGACCTGGGAGGCCCCTGAGCCCCAGGAGGAGGAAGAAGAGCCGGAGAACTCTGAGGAATAGGGAAAACCACGGTGTTTCATGCACCGTGGGCGGAAAACAGAGAAAAACGGAGAATTCAAAAGAAAATCAAAGATATTCAGATCAATATAAACTTATCTGTCTATTCACGTCTTTGCAGGAAATCCCCCATAGGATTATGATACGCATTGTGATTAGCACTCAGACCGAGTGAGTGCTAACAGAAGAAAAAAGAAAACCAAAGTCAACACAAAGATAAGGAGGCGTTGTATGAAGTTAGTACCGTTGGCAGACCGCGTTGTGTTAAAGCAGCTTGAGGCTGAGGAGAAAACAAAGGGCGGCATCATCCTTCCCGAATCCGGCAAGGAAAAGCCCCAGCAGGCAGAAGTCGTGGCAGTGGGCCCCGGCGGAATGGTGGACGGCAAAGAGATCAAGATGGAAGTCAAGAAGGGAGATCAGGTCATCTATTCCAAGTACGCAGGCACCGAAGTCAAGCTGGACGACGTGGAATACATCATCGTGAAGCAGAATGATATCCTGGCGGTGGTGAAGTAAGACGAAGGATCAGATTGCGGTTGACATAACACCGTATTATCAGAGCTGTGTTAATGAGACAACGAAGCAGGATCCCGAGGATCGCTTGAGTGATGTAAACTCAAGCAGCAGCGATAAGGAATGAAGGAGGAGATTACAATGGCAAAAGAGATCAAATTCGGCGCAGAAGCGCGCCAGGCACTGCAGAGCGGTGTCGATCAGTTAGCAAATACCGTAAGAGTGACCTTAGGGCCCAAGGGCAGGAACGTGGTGCTGGACAAATCCTACGGCGCCCCCACCATTACCAATGACGGCGTTACCATTGCAAAAGAGATCGAGCTGGCAGACGGCTTCGAGAACATGGGCGCACAGCTGGTGAAGGAAGTGGCCACCAAGACCAACGATGTGGCCGGCGACGGCACCACCACCGCCACAGTCCTGGCACAGGCCATGATCGCCGCCGGGATGAAGAACCTGGCAGCAGGCGCGAACCCCATGATCTTAAGAAAGGGCATGAAGAAGGCCACCGACGAGGCAGTGAAGGCAATCACGAAGATGAGCGCCAAGGTCAAGGGCAAGGAGCAGATCACCAAGGTGGCCGCCATCTCCGCAAGCAGCGATGAGGTGGGTGAGCTGGTGGCGGATGCCATCGAGAAGGTGACCCACGACGGCGTCATCACGGTGGAAGAGAGCAAGACCATGCAGACCGAGCTGGATCTGGTAGAAGGTATGCAGTTCGACCGCGGATACATTTCCGCTTACATGGCCACGGATATGGAGAAGATGGAAGCGGTGCTGGAGGATCCCTACATCCTGATCACCGACAAGAAGATCTCCAGCGTGCAGGAGGTGCTGCCCCTTCTGGAGCAGGTGGTACAGTCCGGCGCAAAGCTTCTGATCATTGCGGAAGATGTGGAAGGCGAGGCACTGACCACCCTCATCGTGAACTCCTTAAGAGGGACCTTCAAGGTGGTGGCTGTGAAGGCGCCCGGCTATGGCGACAGAAGGAAGGAAATGCTGCAGGATATCGCGATCCTGACCGGCGGCCAGGTCATCAGTTCCGAGCTCGGCTTTGAATTAAAGGATACCCAGATGTCCCAGCTGGGCCGCGCAAAGAGCGTGAAGGTCCAGAAGGAGAACACTGTGATCGTGGACGGCGCCGGCAAGTCCAAGGATATCAAGGCCAGGATCGATCAGATCAAGGCGCAGATCGAGAAGACCACGTCCGACTTCGATAAGGAAAAGCTTCAGGAGAGGCTTGCGAAGCTCTCCGGCGGCGTGGCTGTGATCCGTGTGGGTGCTGCCACCGAGACCGAGATGAAGGAAGCCAAGATGCGTCTGGAGGATGCCATCAACGCCACCAAGGCTGCCATCGAGGAAGGTATCGTCTCCGGCGGCGGAAGCGCTTATATCCACGCTTCCAAGGAAGTGGAGAAGCTGGTGAATACACTGGAGGGCGATGAGAAGACCGGCGCGGAGATCGTGCTGAAGGCTCTGGAAGCTCCTCTGTACTATATCGCGGAGAACGCGGGTCTGGAAGGAAGCGTCATCGTGAACAAGGTGAAGGAAGCCAAGGCAGGCATCGGCTTCGATGCCCTGAAGGGTGAGTACGTGGATATGGTTTCCGCAGGCATCCTGGATCCCACCAAGGTCACCAGAAGCGCCCTGCAGAACGCCAACAGCGTGGCAAGTACCTTCTTAACCACCGAGAGCGTGGTGGCAAATATCAAGGAAGAAACCCCGGCTATGCCCGCCGGCGCACCCGGCATGGGGGGGATGATGTGAGCGCATAAACACGAACGAGACAGCGAGGAATGATGCAGACGGAATGCTTGCATTCCAGGCTGCATCTTCCGAAGGTGTCATGTGAGTGTAACGTACAGGGGGGTGATCCCGAAGGGATTGCCCCCCTGTCGTTCGTGTTTATGCGCGGATCTTGGAATCCATCCGATCCGCGCTTATCTGAAAAGTTTCAGAATATCCGTGGATATCAGTTCGTTCATACGTATAGAATGATAACAGGGTCGAGAAGTACAAAATCCGAAGTATGATCATTTAACGCTAAATGAAAGGAGATCGCATGAAACTGGAATTATTCAAATTTGCCGCCTGCCCTTATTGCCAGCGGGTGCTTGCGGAGATCAAAGCAGAGGGCCGCAGTGATATCGAGCTGCATGACATTCACGAAAACCCGGCGGACAGAGAACGGCTGATCAAAGAGGGAGGGAAGGAGCAGGTCCCCTGCCTGTTCATCGACGGAAAGCCCCTATATGAAAGCTCCGATATCATTGCATGGCTGAAGGCCAATCCCCGGGGATAAGGCTTCCATTCTCTTTCGAGAGTATTTCCGCAGAATGAAACGCTAAAAATCCGAATCCTATAGGGAGGTAAAAGGTAGGAAGCTTACAGAGGAATTAAAGAAACACGTTGAGGCAGCAGCGTCCGAATCATTTTAATAGGTGAATAATTTCGGCAAATATGATACAATTTCTCACAACGGCATGCAATGCATTGTCGTTGTGAGATTTTGTATTGATGTACGGAAAGGAAAGGTACAGGCATGGAAGTTGCACAGAAAAGAAAGATCAGTTTTTTTAACAGTATCAGGACCAGGCTCATCTTTGTGATGCTTTTGTCGGTGGCGATCCCGCTGATCGTTGCCATCGTGGTAAGCTATATCACATCCACCAGGAAGGCCCTTTCGGACGCGCAGGATGCGCTGGACTGGCAGGCCTGGTATCTGCAGTCCGAGTTCGGGAAGATCCTGGAGAAGAATATCTCCACCATGCAGACCCTGGCCACTTCACCCACCACTGTGGCCTATCTGCAGGGACAGGAGGATCTGGAAAATGTTCTTCTGGAGAATATGAACGGAGTGGATGAATATCTGAACGACGGCAATAACACGGCCCTCACGGATGCCACGGGCATGCAGCGCATCCGGACCAAGGGGGATCTTGTGGATGTGTCGGACCGGGAATATTTTAAGGAGGGCATTAAAGGGAAACCCTTCGTTTCGAATGTCATCATTTCCAAAGCCACGGGAGCGAGGCAGATCACCATTGCGGTTCCGATCCTTGACGACGGAACTCCCATCGGCATCCTGCAGCGCAATTACAGCCTTTCCGATCTCCACGAATTCCTGGCAAACGAGGATTCGGAGGACTGCTTCATAGCGGATGCGGAAGGAACTGTGGCGGCCCACTGTCAGTATGAGATCGGAGAGGGGGCACATGAGGAGGAGAGCAGGGCCACCTCTGAGTTTATGGTCTCCGGTAAAGACAACGGCATCTATGAAGCGGACACGGGAAAGGGCTACAGAGCGGTCATTGCCTATGTGAAGGAACCCATTTCCCACTTTACGATCTGCGCAGCCAGCAACACAAAGGTGATAGGGGCTTCGGCAAGGAGCTCCGCCATGATCGTCATCGCAGTGGGCCTTGTTTTACTGGTTGCGGCTGGTATCGTCTCTTTCCTGATGGCAAAGAGCTTTACGGATCCCATCGAGACAGTGGAGAATTCCATTATCGAGCTCTCCGGCGGCCATTTTGCCCCCATTAGGGAGCATCTGAACAGGAAGGATGAGTTCGGGGATATCATCCATGCACAGAATACCGTTATCGACAAGCTGCAGGCCATTGTGAACAATATCAGGCACTCAGCCTTATCCGTGGGGAAATCCTCAGAAGAGCTCTCGGATATGGCCAATGACATCTCCCACACCGCGGAGGATGTGTCCAATGCCGTGCAGGAGATCGCATCCGGCGCCACCCAGCAGGCGGACGAGATCCAGAACGCTTCCGAAAATGTGGGAAGGATCGGGGACGCCGTGGGGGATGTGCAGAACTCCGCAGGGATGCTTTCGGGGCTGGCCAGTAAGATGAAGGAGGCCTCCCAGGTTTCCGGAGATTCCCTTCAGAGCCTTCAGAATCATTCCAGGGAGATGACTGAGAAGATCGACGAGATCTCCCGTACCATTCAGGCCACCCAGGAGGCTGTTTCCAATATCAATACCAAGGTGGAGGGGATCTCCTCCATCGCTTCCCAGACAAACCTTCTGTCCTTAAATGCTTCCATTGAAGCCGCAAGAGCGGGAGAAGCCGGCAAGGGCTTCGCCGTGGTGGCGGAAGAGATCGGGAAGTTGGCGGACGATTCCAAGACCATGGCAGATGATATCCGCAAGGAAATGGACAGGCTGCTGGAGCAGGCGGAAGCCGCCGTGAAGGCTGCGGAGGATGTGAAGACAGGGAATTCGGATCAGCAGAAGGCTCTGGGCGAAACGCTTTCGGCCGTGAACGGAATGCTGGGAGACATCGGCGAAACCGTGGGCGGAGTGGACACCATCAGTCATGGAGCGGATCAGTGTGAGGATTCCAAGAACGCCGTGGTGGACACCATGAGCGCCTTAAGCGCCATCTCCGAGGAGAACGCCGCCTCCAGTGAGGAGACGGGAGCCTCCATGCAGGAGCTTTCCGCCACAGTCACCACCCTTGCAAACAGCGCTTCGGACTTAAGGAATGTAGCAGAGGAATTAAACCGGGAGATCCAGTTCTTCCAGCAGTAGAAGATCAGACGGGACGGCTTCCGGGGGATCCCGGAAACTGTTTCCGAATGAAAGCAGGGATCAATAATAAGGGGGATAAGGGGGCTGCCGCTTGAAACGGCAGCCCCCTTGATTATCCATAAAGAAGGGCTGCCCAAAGGGCAGCCCTTCGCTGATCCTTTATGATCTATCTGTCGTTGTAGGCTTCCATAAACACCGCTTCCACCTCGGCGATGCTGGGCTGCCTGGGATTCTCCGGCATGCCCGTGTCCGTCATGGCATTCACTGCCAGAGGATGCACGTCCTTGGGGTCAAAGGCGGTTTCCGAAAGCTTCGGGATCCCGATGCGGCGCTTTAACTCTTCCAGCAGAAGGATGGCGGCCCTTGCGGCCTGCTGCTTGGTGAGGCGGCCCGTATCCACTCCCAGGGCTTGGGC
>CAMNLO010000093.1 GCA_946543095.1 uncultured bacterium | reverse complement strand
GGTTCCTGCGCAGGTCAGTGCCCTGTAGGCGCGATCTCCGAAGGCTGAGAACAAGCGGTACTCACCGCCTCATCTCAAAAGACCCAAAGCATCCCGGGGATTCCCCCGGGATCTTTTTTATTTTTGTTCCAGAAATCAATTGAACCACCTCCGGTATTCTGGTAATATCAGTAACAGATTGACGGTGATGATGAACCATCGCCGGACTGCAAGGCATTATCAAATTGCAATCGGGGGTACATTATGTTCGGATGGAAAAAAGAAGAACCGCAGACAGCAAAGGCCGATACCGGAAAATATTTCTCTTTTTATAAGGGTATCGGCTCCATGATCGAAGCCATCGGCTTTGACACCAGAAACCTTCTCTGGATCGCCAAGAAGTACGAGGAGGCCTTCGGAAAGCTGGTCTTAAAGAACCATAAGGCAGCGGAGACCGCCGAGCGCAATCTGCAGTACGTGGAGCGTGCGGAGGAGGCTGTTGCCAGGGTCAGCGAAAGCAGCGAACAGATCAATTCCAGGATCTCCATGGTGGAGTCGGAGGCGGACCGGACCCTGGAGCAGGTGACCACGGGACAGAGTACCGTACAGGAAACCTACGACCTTCTGAAAAATGTGGAGAATACCTTCCAAAACACCCGGAGCATCAATCAGGAACTCCTTAAATCCTCACAGGAAATCCAGAAAAACATCGAGTATATCGAGTCCATTGCATCCCAGATCAATCTGCTGGCCTTAAACGCCAGTATTGAGGCCGCAAGAGCCGGCGAACACGGACGGGGCTTCGCCGTGGTGGCGGAGGAAGTGGGAAAGCTGGCAAATGAGACCGCCGTCTTCGTCAGCGATATCGACAAGATCATCAAGGTACTGGGAGACACCACCTCCCAGGCAAACGCCTCCATCGAAGAATCCTCCGCTTCCATCGAGGAACTCCATAAGATGATGAAGAACACCGTTAAGGTCCTGGACGGCTCCCGGAATTCCATGAGCGTGATCAAGAACAATATCAATGAGCTGACGGAGCTGACCAAGGGGAGCGTGGAGGCCTCCGGCGAGATGAAGAACACGCTGGACGAGCTCATCACCGGCATCGAGGAGGGCAATACCGAGGCGAAGGAGCGCATCACGCTGATCGAGCAGCACCAGCAAAAGACCAGGGAGCTGATCCGGTACTGCGATAATCTGAACGATGTCTGCGACAATATGCAGCTGGAGATGTCCAAGGCCAAGTCCGAGGAGGAGATCACCATCGGCATCAATCCCTTCACCTCACCGGCTGACATCAAAAACATGTATGCACCGATCCTGGAGCGGATCTTCTCGGGCATCGGCTTACAAACCAGGATCGTTATTTCCAAAGACTATAATTCCCTCGGCACCAACATCAAAAACGGGGTGTACGACGGCGGGTGGTTCTCCCCCATGGCCTACACGGACGCCTGCAAGGTCACTGAGCTGGAGCCCGTGGCCACGCCGAAGGTCAACGGAAAGGATTTCTACAACGGCTATATCATTACCAGGACGGATTCCGGGATCAACGAGATTCCGGATCTTCGGGGAAGGGATTTCGGCTTTGTGGACAAGGCCAGCGCCTCCGGCTATCTGTATGCGGACTACAGCATCCGCCAGGCAGGGCTTGACCCGAACAGGGATCTGGGGAACATCACCTTTGCCGGCAGCCACGACAATGTGATCAAGGGGGTCCTGTCAGGGGATTTCGACGCGGGCGCCACCTATAACGAGGCCTTCGAAAAGGCGGAGAAGAACGGCGTGGATGTATCGAAGCTGAAGATCATATCCAAGACAGGCAACATCCAGAAGGACGCCATTGCCTTCAGCAAAAGGCTGTCACCGGAGCTGCTTGCAAAGATCGGGAAGGCCTTTGTGGAATTTGATGATTTCGCAGGGCTGAACACCCCTGTTACCGGATTCGTGGAGGGGAAGGATTCCAATTACGATCTGATCAGAGAGGTGCAAAACAGCAGGTAATGCGGGAATAAGCCCGGAATCACATACTCCATCCTCCGGCATCGCCGGAGGATGGAGTATTCCTTTTTCTTTATTGCTGCTTCTTAATATCTTTTTGTTTGATATGGTCCACAAATCTCGTGTGCTGCGGGATCCAGGTCAGCTCGATGGATCCCGTGGGGCCGTTTCTCTGCTTGGCGATCATGATCTCCGCCAGATTCTTCCTTCCGGTGTCCCTCTGGTAATACTCCTCCCTGTAGATGAACATGACCACATCCGCGTCCTGCTCGATGGAGCCCGATTCTCTCAGGTCGGAGAGCATGGGGTGCTTGTCATCCCGCTTCTCCACCTCACGGGAGAGCTGTGCCAGCGCCACCACCGGGACGTTCAGCTCCCTGGCCATGGCCTTTAAGGACCTGGAAATGGCCGCCACCTCGTTCTGCCGGTTTTCGTTTTTACCGGAATCCCCGGTCATCAGCTGGAGATAATCGATCATCACAAGACCGATATTGTGTTCCATTTTATATTTTCTGCATTTGCTCCGGACCTCCCCAATGGTCAGTCCCGAAGAATCATCAATGATCAGCGGGGATCTGGCGACTCTGTCCGCCCCCTCGATGAGATCCTCCCACTCGTTATCCTGCAGATCCCCTGTCCTGAGCTTGGAAGCATCCACCTTTGCCTCCATGGAGAAAAGCCTTCTGGTGAGCTGCTCCTTTGACATTTCCAGACTGAAGATCACCACCGGCACATTGTCGTTTAAGGCCGCGTGGGCCGCGATGTTCAGCGCGAAAGCCGTCTTTCCCATACTGGGACGGGCGGCAATAAGGATAAAGTCAGAGGGCTGAAGTCCCGCGGTCTTAAAATCCAGGTCCGCAAAGCCTGTGGAGATCCCGGTGATCCTGCCGCCGGACTGGGCCGCCTTCTCGATCATGGCCATAGTGTCCAGGGCGATCTGCCTGATGGGGGTGAAATCGGAGCTGGTGCGCTCCTTCACCACCTCAAAGATGCGCTTCTCCGCATCCTCCAGCATTCCGTCCACAGTCTCTGTCCCGGCAAAGGCGGAGTTTTCGATCTCCTCGCATTCCCGGATCAGCTTGCGCTGGATGGACTTATCCCGGACGATCTTCGCATAATGCCTGATATTGGCGGAGGTGGGCACATGGGTCAGGATCTCACGGATCAGGGCCTGATTCGCCGCTTCCGGAGGTGCGGACATTTCCTTCAGTTTGTTTAAGACCGTGACCGCGTCTGCCGGTGTGCCGGCCTCGCTTAAAGCGGACATGGCAGAAAACAGAGCGGCGTAGGCCCTGTTGTAGAAATCCCCGTCCGTCAGCATTTCGGATGCGATCTTAATGGCCTCCGCATCCAAAAACATGGCCCCGATCACGGATTCCTCCGCATCAGGGCTATGGGGCATGATCCGTTTGATGACTTCTTCTTCGTTCATGGAGCTTAAGCTTCCGCTACCACGACCTTCAGTTTGGCCAGGACCTCGGGGTGCAGTCGGATGGGAACCTCGAATTCTCCGAAGGTCTTGATGGGCTCTGCCAGCTGGATCTTCTTTCTGTCGATCTCCAGCTCATACTGCTCCAGGGCTGCCTGGGCGATCTCCTTGCCGGAAACGGAACCGAAGGCCTTGCCGCCGGCGCCCGCCCGCATTTTCACGGTGATCCCCTGGGCTTCCAGCTTCGATGCCAGCTCCTTTGCTTCCTTCAGCTTCTTTGCTTCGTCCCGCTCTTTCTTGGCGTTTTTCTGGTTTAAGACGTTCATGTTCGCCTTATCCGCAGGGATCGCCAGCTTCTTGGGAAACAGAAAATTCCGTGCGTAGCCGTCGGAGACTTCCGTGACCTCCCCGGCCTTTCCCACAGATTTCACGTCTTTTTGTAAGATGACTTTCATGATGCTCCTCTCAATCGATATAACAGATTAAAACTACGCGCAGTCGCCGCTTTGCGGCTTTACGAATTCTCCGTAGGAGAATATGCGCTACCTACATTGTCAGCTGAAGCTGACGGTGCTAAACGTGTGCCCCCGGCACACAGCACCATTCCCGCGTCGCTTCACGCCGCTTCATGCTACCGCGCCAGCTAAAGCCGGCGGTGCTGGACGCATGCCCCCGGCATGCAGCACCATGAAGGACACTCGCCAAAGCCTCTCGAACGCACGTGCAAGCACGGCGTTCTATCGGCCTTTGCTCGTAGTTTTAATCAAGTTCCCCTTCCTCGATCATGGTGTCGATGACTCCCTTTAAGGAGTGGATCGCCTCCACAAGCGTGGTCTCGGACAGCTGAGTGGCCGCGATGTTCATATGGCCGCCGCCTCCCAGCCGCTCCATGATGACCTGCACATTCACCTCGTCGATGGAACGGGCGCTGATGTAAATAATATTCTGATAATCCGTCAGCACAAAGCTGGCCTTGATGCCCCGGATGTTTAAAAGCTCGTTGGCCGCCTGGGCTCCAACCACAGTGGCATTCTCCTTCACATCCTCCACATTGCAGGCGCTGATGGCATAGACGCCGCGATAGATCTCCGCCTGGGAGACCGCATCCGCCCTGGCCTTATAGGCTGCCGCATCCTCTCTGAAGAGCTTCCGCACTCTGGCCACATCCGCCCCCATCCTGCGCAGGAAGGCGGCGGCTTCAAAGGTCCGGACGCCGGCTTTCGTGACGAAATTGTTCGTGTCGATCATAATGCCCGAGAACATGGTGTCCGCTTCCTCGGTGCGCATCCTGACACTTCCGGTTATGTACTGCAGGATCTCCGCCACCATCTCGCAGGCGGAGGAAGCGTAGGGCTCGATATAGGATAAGGTGGCGTTCTCGATGGTCTCCGTGCCCTGACGATGGTGGTCGATGACCACGATGGATTTGGCGCGGTGCAGAAGCTCCGGGCATTCCGTGATGCTGGGCTTGTTAACATCCACCACCACTAACGCCGCATTGGGCCCCACCAGATCGATGGCCTCCTGATTCGTCAGGATCATATCCTCTTCGTAGTTGCTGTTGTCCTTAAACAGATTCACCAGCTGGCCTACGGAGGTGGTATTCTCGTTCAGGACGATATGGGCTTCCCTGTCCAGGGACTTGGCGATCCGCCATACCCCAACGGAGGAACCGAAGCTGTCCACATCTCCCCTCTTGTGGCCCATGATAAAGACCTGGTCTCTGCCATTGATGATCTCTTCCAGGGCATGGGCCTTCACCCTGGCCTTCACTCTTGTGTTCTTCTCCACCTGCTTGGTCTTGCCGCCGTAGAACACGGTGGAATCCGAGGTCTTAACCACTGCCTGGTCGCCGCCGCGGCCCAGCCCCAGCTCGATGGCGCTGCGGGCAAACTCGTAATTCTGGGCGTAGGTCAGGCCTCCCAGACCGATGCCGATGGAAATGGTCACCGCCATCTCGTTGCCGATGTTGACGGTCTTGACCTTGTCCAGGATGTCGAACTTCTCCTCCCGCATGCTCTCTACGGCTTCCTTCCGCAGGATCACCAGGAATTTGTCCTTCTCCAGCTTCTTGCAAAGACCGTCCCTTGCGGCCACGTACTGGCTGATCTCCCGGTCCACCAGAGCCGCCAGCAGGGAGCGTCTCACATCCTCCACTCCCTCCATGGCCTCTTCGTAGTTGTCCTGATATACAAGCCCCACCGCCAGGGACTGGCTGTCCAGCTCCTTTAAGGCGATCTGCAGGGCCGTCTCGTCATAGAGATACAGTGCCACCAGATAGATCACATCCCCGGCCTGGCTGAAGATCTCGCTGCCTTCCACCATTTCGGACAAGGCCACTGCCTGGAGCTTGGCCCTGTAGTAGTTGTCCTCAAAAGAGACCTCCACCTCCCTGTCCTCCATGTCCTTGGGGGAGGGCAGCTTTTCCCTGGTGAGTTCGGGGAAGATCGTCTGAATGGATTTCTCATAGCCCTTCTGCTTGCGGGACGCCTTTTCAAAGGCGGTGTTCATCCAGACAATATGCCCGGAGGCATCCAAAAGGGCATAGGGAAGGTTCAGATCCCGGAGAAGCTCCTTCTGGATCTGACCGTATTGAGTGGCGAAGCTGATCAATTCGCCGATGTAAATACCTCTGCTGTGGATATAGAAGGACAGGGACACTACCCAGTAGACCACCGTAAACACAGCCAGCAGCGCTGCTGCCATGCGGTCCACGAAGATCATTCCCACGTTCACAAGGATGAGCAGGATCCCAAGATAGATCTCAAAGGTCAGATAGTTTTTCAGTCTGCCTTTTAAGCGTACACGGTCTCGCAAACTACCTCCTCCGCCGCTAAGAGCTTTTTTCCCTTAGAAACGCAACATGCGCCGGCCGTTTTATGTTAACCACAATACGGTCGGCGCAGATCACAGTTTTCTCGGATCAGACCTCGGTGTAAGGCAGAAGAGCGATATGTCTTGCTCTCTTGATCGCGGTTGTAAGCTCTCTCTGATGCTTGGCGCAGGTCCCGGTGATGCGGCGGGGAAGGATCTTTCCCATCT
>CAMNLO010000092.1 GCA_946543095.1 uncultured bacterium | reverse complement strand
CTTGAGGTTCTGGAGATCAAGAAGCAGACCTTCAAGGAGCTGCAGGACATCGTTCCGAAGGACTGCATCTTCGCCACCAACACCTCTTCCCTTTCCATCACCGCCATCGGCGCAGGGCTTGATCATCCGGTCATCGGCATGCACTTCTTTAATCCCGCAGCCGTCATGAAGTTGGTGGAGGTCATCAAGGGCGAGAACACTCCCGATGATGTGAACGATAAGATCGTGGCCATTTCCAAGGAGATCGGCAAGACCCCCGTGGAAGTCAAGGAAGGCGCCGGCTTCGTCGTGAACCGCATCCTGATCCCCATGATCAACGAAGGCATCGGCATCTATGCTGACGGTCTGGCAAGCGTCGAGGGCATCGACACCGCCATGAAGCTGGGTGCGAACCACCCCATGGGGCCTCTGGAGTTAGGTGACCTGGTGGGTCTGGATATCGTGCTCGCCGTTATGGAAGTGCTCTACAACGAGTTCGGAGATCCCAAGTATCGTCCTCATCCCCTGCTGAAGAAGATGGTGCGCGCCGGCAAGCTTGGCCGCAAGACGGGAATCGGTTTCTACGACTACAGCAAGTAAAACGTTCAAGTTAAAACGGAGGATTTGACATCATGGATTTTACCTTTGACAAAAAGCACGCGATGTGCCAGAGCCTCTTCAAGGAGTTCGCCGAGAAAGAGGTCGCACCTTTAGCCATCGAGACAGACGAGACCGAGCATTTCCCTGAGGAGACCGTTAAGAAGATGCAGAAGAACGGCCTGATGGGCATCCCGGTGCCGAAGGAGTACGGCGGACAGGGAGCCGACATCCTGGCTTATATCAATTGCGTGGAAGAGCTTTCCAAGGCCTGCGCCACCACCGGCGTTATCCTTTCCGGACACACCTCCCTCTGCGTGGATCCCATCCAGACCTATGGTACGGAAGAGCAGAAGCAGAAGTATCTGGTTCCCCTGGCAAAGGGCGAGAAGCTGGGCGCATTTGCCCTGACCGAGCCCATGGCCGGAACCGACGCCCAGGGCGTGCAGACCAAGGCCGAGCTGGATGAGGCGGCAAACGAGTGGATCCTGAACGGTTCCAAGTGCTTCATCACCAACGGCTTCTATGCTGACATTTATATCGTGATCGCCTACACGGATATCGTGGAGGACAAGAAGGGCCGCAAGCAGAAGAGATTCTCCGCCTTTATCGTGGAGAAGGACACCCCCGGATTCACCTTCGGCGTGAAGGAAAAGAAGATGGGTATCCGCGGCTCCGCTACCTACGAGCTGATCTTCCAGGATTGCAGGATCCCCAAGGACAACCTCCTGGGAGCAAGAGGCAAGGGCTTCCCCATCGCCATGCACACTCTGGACGGCGGCCGTATCGGTATCGCCGCACAGGCACTGGGCATTGCTGAGGGTGCGCTGGAAAAGACCATCGCCTACACCAAGGAAAGAAAGCAGTTCGGACGCACCATCGCACAGCAGCAGAACACCCAGTTCCAGCTGGCGGATATGGCCACAAAGGTGGAAGCGGCCAAGAACCTGGTCTACAAGGCAGCCATGAAGAAGCAGGAGTTCATGGACGGAGCGAAGGTTTCCTATTCCGTGGAAGCTGCCATGGCAAAGCTGTTTGCGGCAGAGGTGGCTATGGAAGTCACCACAAAGGCTGTCCAGCTTCACGGCGGATACGGCTATATCCGTGAGTACGAAGTGGAGCGCATGATGCGTGACGCCAAGATCACGGAGATCTACGAAGGTACCTCCGAGGTCCAGAGAATGGTTATTTCCGGAGCTTTGTTAAAGTAAGGATCAGAACGTAGAATAAAGGAGATCATTCATTATGAAAATCATTGTTTGCATTAAGCAGGTTCCGGATACCAAGGGCGGTGTTTCCTTTAATCCTGACGGAACCCTGAACAGAGCAGCGATGCTTGCCATCATGAACCCGGATGACAAGGCCGGTCTTGAGGCAGCTCTTCGTCTGAAGGATCAGTACGGCGCGGAAGTCACAGTCATCACCATGGGTCTGCCCAAGGCGGATGAAGTCCTTCGCGAGGCCATGGCCATGGGCGCTGACAAGGCGATCCTGGTCACCGACAGAAGACTGGGCGGTGCAGACACCTGGGCCACCTCCTCCACCATTGCCGCTGCCATCAAGAACCTGGAATATGATCTGGTCATCACCGGCCGTCAGGCCATCGACGGTGATACTGCCCAGGTGGGTCCTCAGATCGCGGAGCACTTAAAGCTGCCGGTCATCTCCTATGCAGAGGAGCTGAAGGTGGAAGGCGATTCCGTTATCGTCAAGAGACAGTATGAAGACCGTTATCATATGCTGAAGGTCAAGATGCCCTGCCTGGTCACGGCTCTTGCGGAATTAAACGATCCCCGTTACATGACTCCCGGCGGCATCTTCGATGCTTATGATAAGGAAGTCACTGTCTGGGGCAGAGACGATCTGAAGGATCTGGACGACGCCAACATCGGTCTTGCAGGCTCCCCCACAAAGATCGCTAAGGCTTCCGATAAGGTCAAGAAGGGTGCAGGCGAGAAGAAGGTCCTGGATCCCAAGGAGTCCGTGGATTATATCATGGAGAAGTTAACCACAACGCACGTCATCTGATACTAAGGGTTGAAAAGCCTCAGATTCATGCCTGCATGAATACTTGAGACCTTGCAGCCCGCTCCGTGTATCGTATAATAAATAAAATAAGGAGAATAATCATGTCTTTATTGAAAGTTGAAGAGTGCAAAGGAGTATTTGTATTTGCGCAGCAGGTCGATAACGTCCTGAGCGGTATCTCCTTCGAGCTGATCGGAAAAGCGAAGGATCTGGCTGCTCCCTTAAACGCCGAGGTCTCCGCAGTGCTCATCGGTTCCGGTGTCAAGGATCTGGCAGATCAGCTTGCCGAGTACGGCGCTGACAGAGTCATTGTGGTGGACGATCCCGAATTAAAGGACTATCGTACTGAGCCCTATGCTCACGCATTATCGGAAGTCATCTTAAAGTATAAGCCCGAGATCATGCTGGTGGGCGCCACAGCCATCGGCCGTGACCTTGGCCCTACGGTTTCCGCCCGTGTGCAGACCGGTCTGACCGCAGACTGCACCCAGCTGGACATCGGCGATTTCCCGCTTGTGGCAGTGGAAGGCCAGGAGCAGAAGCACAATCAGCTGCTGATGACCCGTCCAGCCTTCGGCGGCAACACCATCGCTACCATCGCCTGCCCCGGCGACCGTCCTCAGATGGCCACCGTGCGTCCCGGCGTTATGCAGAAGCTTGAGCCCAAGAAGGGTGCCAAGGCAAATGTGGAAGAATTCAATCCCGGCTTCACTCCCAATAACCGCTATGTGGAGATCCAGGAGATCGTCAAGGCCGTGTCCAATGCTGTGGATATCATGGACGCCAAGATCCTTGTCTCCGGCGGCCGTGGCGTAGGCAGCCCCGAGAACTTCAAGATCCTGGAGGATCTGGCGGAAGCCATCGGCGGTACCGTGTCCTGCTCCCGTGCAGTGGTGGATTCCGGCTGGAAGCCCAAGGATCTCCAGGTGGGACAGACCGGCAAGACCGTGCGTCCTCATGTGTACTTCGCCATCGGTATCTCCGGCGCCATCCAGCATGTGGCCGGTATGGAAGAGAGCGACATCATCATCGCCATCAACAAGGATGAGAACGCTCCCATCTTCGATGTGGCCGATTACGGTGTCGTGGGCGACCTGAACAAGATCGTTCCCGCCCTGACCGAGCAGATCAAGGCTGCAAAGGCTGCTAAATAAGAGATTGCACAAGTGTGTGAAAGAATATGCCCGCCTGTCGGCGGGCATATTCTATTTTGGAGCTTTCATATGAATAAGAATAAACTGGCAAGTCTATTGATCATCATTGTGATACTGCTCCTCATCAGCGGGACGGCGGCGTATTTCATCCTTCAGAGCATGGGCGTGGATGTGGTGAATATGGGCAGAAAGGGTGCCGCAGGCGCTATGGCAGGAGCAGAGGATGAGGCAGCGGAAGAAGCGAAGAGAGCGGCCGAAGAGGCTGAGCGTCTGAGAAGAGAGCAGCTGGAAAAGGAGCGGATCGAGAAGGAGCGTAAGGAAAAGACGGAGGCTCTGAAGGCAGCACACAGGGAGATGGTCCGTCAGGTCTTTGCGGATTGGGAGGCCTGGGAAACCGCACTTTCCCTGCAGGAGATGGCACGGGCTGTAAACTATGGGAATATGAGCAGTGAATTCCGGCTGAATCTGACGGGCTTTGTGGAGCAGATCAGGACCCTTGGCTTTGACGGGACCTGCAGGCGCGATATGGAGAATAAGCGCTTTGCCCTGGATGCGAAGCTCTCTGCCCAGAATGTGGTCATCGCCTCCCCGAAGCTGACAGCCGGGGAGAACACAGCCTATGTGAGGATCCCGGAGCTTCTGGGGGAGATCCTGCTTAAGCTGCCCTTAAAGGGAATGGGAGCCTCCATCCTGAATTCTCCCGCGGGGACGGTGGTGACGGAGGCTGTTCCCCAGGCAGGAAGCTTTCTGAAGGGGCTTTCCCCTGACCCTTATCGGGAGCTTGCCATTGCCGAGAGCTATGCTCTTCTGGACAGGAAGGCACTGGAGAAGGCGGCTTCGGAAATGGCGGAGAACCTTGCTGTCTCCGACTGGGAGCTTCCCCAGGGAGAAAACGGGGAGTGGACCATAACATATCCGTCGGCTTCCCTGACAGAACTGTTCAGCTTGCTGCATGCCGCGAAGGAGGATTTCCCGGAGCTTTCCGCTGAGAAGGATCCTGTATTCACGGTGTATGTGGATGAAGAGGGGGTGCTGAGGAGGCTGGCAGCAAAGGAGGCGGAGGTCCTTGTTGACGGGAAAACGATGCCGCTCAAGATGCAGGCAGAGTTTTCCGGGAAGAAGGATCCGGCTTCGGAATTCAACGTTTCATTACAGACGGAGGGGACAGCGGATCATGAACCCATAGGCTTTTCTATGTCGGGGGAAACGGATCTGGAGGATCTGGAATTCGAATTGAGTCTGGAATCGGGAGGTGCAGCCGGAAAGGAGCTCACCCGGTCAGATGTCAGTTCGACTGAATGCTATCTCAAGGGTAAGATCGAGGATTCCGTTCCCGGGAAGAGCTTCACAGCGGACATTAAAGAGCTGCGGGTGAAAGACGAAAATGGTGCAGAAAAGCAGCTGGAAGGAAAGTTGACATTGACTCTTGCAGAGGATCCCGTTGGCATCAATTCCTCCGGGGCGCTGGACTTAAATGCTCTTGGGGTGATGGACGGCCTGAAGCTGGCCGGTGAATTATCCAAACATCTGGAGGGCTGGAAGAGGATCGCCGGGTATCTGCAGTAAAAACATATACCCGGATATGATCACAGCGTAAGCTGTTCCGGGCTTCTTCTAATGCTCCCTGTTTTCCTCCCTTTCCGCTTCCTTCATCACATCCCAGTTCTTAATGAGATAATCTGCCAGGGAAATGATGGTGAGAGCCAGGGCGATCCACATGCAGGTATCTGTGGCAAGCTTAAGCTGGGGAAGATCCGCGATCATCAGGCAGACCATGATCATCTGGAAGGTGGTTTTGAATTTGCCCCAGTAGCTGGCGGCCAGGACCCTGCCCTTATCCGAGGCCACAAGCCGGAAGCCGCTGATGATAAACTCTCTTGCAATGATGATCAGAACGATCCAGCAGGGGATCCGTTTGATGTCCACCAGGCAGATCAGTGCGGAACAGACCAAAAGCTTATCTGCCAGAGGGTCCATGAATTTTCCGAAGTTAGAGACCAGGTGGTACTTTCTTGCGATCTTTCCGTCCAGCAGGTCTGTGAGGCTGGCCGCGATGAAGATCCCCAGGGCGATCCATTTGGAATTTGCTCCCGCATAGTCCGTCAGCAGGAAGAATACGAAGAACGGTATCATGAATACCCGGAGCATGGTCAGAATATTCGGTACATTTTTATTCATCATTTTCCTCCAATTCGTCCCGCCAGATCGTATCCTCTGGCTTCTTCTATCATTACCTTTACAAGGTCGCCGGAGATCAGCTCTCTGTCAGACTGCACAAACACCATGCCGTCCACCTCGGGAGCATCCCGGTAGGTCCTGCCCACATAGATGCCGGGCTGTTCCGGAAGGGAGCCTTCGATCAGGACCTCCATTGTCTTTCCTTTGAACGACTCATTCTTTGCAAATACCAGCTCCTGCTGGAGAGCCAGAAGCTCGTTCTTCCAACGCTCCTTTGTTTTCCAGTGGACCTGGCCTGTCATTTTCGCCGCGGGAGTTCCCTCTTCCCTTGAATAGGGAAATACCCCCAGCCGGTCGAAGCCCACGTCTTTGATAAACTGAAGGCATTCCTTATGCTCTTCTTCCGTTTCCCCGGGGAAGCCCGCGATCAGCGTGGTGCGCAGGCAGATCTCTGGGAGTTCCTTTCTCAGGGCTTTGATCAGAGTAAGCAGCTCTTTCTGACTGGTGCGCCGCCCCATTTTCTTCAGGATCCCGTCAGAGCAGTGCTGGATGGGA
>CAMNLO010000091.1 GCA_946543095.1 uncultured bacterium | reverse complement strand
CCGAAAAGAAGGATTATATCAATGATCTGGGAATCTCCGGCACCCATAATATCGGACACTACGGAAGCATCATCAATCCCCAGTACGGATATGTGGCGGTGTCATCCTTTAAGGTGAAGGGGTATCCCTATTACACGGTTTGCCAGGAATTCCAGACAGTGGACAAAAACCTGGAAAAACAGGGGCAGACCTCCTATCTTGGGGAGAGAACCCTGGAGATCGAGTATGACACGGATTACGCCTCCACCATTGCCTGGAAGAGCTCCGTATCGGAAATGGATAAGGGAAACACCTTCCGGTTTTTCGTGAAGGGCAGCTTTTCGTTTCCAAACTGGTATTATGACAATAAAGAGAGCTTTGATCCCATCCTTTCCTCCGGCATTCACTGGAGATCAACGGATGAAAAAGCAATCATCTGCACAGATGGATCCGCAAAGGCGGTGGGAGCAGGTTCTTCCACGCTGACAGCGTCCCTGGGGAGTGTTTCCGTAACAAAAAAGATCACTGTCACGGCGAAGCTGGTGAAGGTCAGTCTCCGGGACCTCACCGGAGCAAATGCCATCCCAAGGGGACAAAGCGCCTCTGTGTTTGTTTCCTATGATCCTGCGGACACCACGGAAAAGGATATTACCTGGAAGTCCTCCAATACCGCCGTGGCAACAGTGGATGCCAGAGGGGTGGTGACGGGAAAAAAGACCGGCTCCACCATCATCAGTTGTTCCACAAAAAGAGGGGTGTTCACGGCTCTGGTCAATGTGAAGAGCGCCCTGGAGAAGATCACCTTAAGCAGCGGGGCGCTGACCTGCAATGTGGGGACTAAGCCAAAGAGCGCGAAGCTCACCCCGAAGCTTCTGCCTGCTGATTCCTACCAGCTGGACACCAGCGTGGACGTGAAGAGCCTGAGCTGGACAAGCTCGGACGAGTCTGTGGCGACGGTGGACAAAACGGGAAAGGTGACCTACGGCACCAGGGCCGGGAGCGCGGTGATCACCTGTTCATCGGTGGATGTGCCGGGGGCAAAACCCGGGGTGTGCCTGGTGACGGTGAATAATGTGTATTCCAGGGCCATAATCACCATGAAGGATCCTGAAGACAAACAACAGGAGAAGACCGCAAAGGAGCTGGGGGAGATCCGGATGCATTCCGCTTCGGAGAAGGCGGGGATCCCGGAGATCCCTGCGAATGAGACCCGCATGCTGGAAGTGAAGTTCACGGCCGGGGCTTTGGCGGATGCGCTGGATCGCAGTCTGGATCTGGCGGAGGTAACATGGAGCGCAAACAGCAAAGCGGTGCTGCTTTCCAAAGACAGCGGTTTTTCGGAAGCAGGCGCCTGTGTTACAGGGGCGGAAAAGATCTATGTGAAACCGGTGAATAACGGGCTGACAGGTCCCGTCACCGCCCAGATCACCGTGTCCTTAAAAAAAGTGAAGGCAAATGTAAAGATCAGGCTGATTCCGGAAGAGGGCTGGCAGCAGGACATTTACGGCGCGAAGCGCTGCTACAATAAAAACGGCTCCGGTCTGAAGGGCTGGCAGCAGATCGGTGAGGCAAAATATTATTTCGATTCCCTCTCCCGCATGGTAACGGGAGATATGAAGATCAGCGGGAAGTGGTACAGCTTCGATGAAAACGGAACGCTGATTATAAAGCAGGGGTGGGACGCAGGGACTGCCGAAGCAAGTGTAAGCTTTCTGGATCAGAAGGGATCCCGCCTCACCGGCTGGCAGCGCATCGACGCCGCTGGAAATATCACGAAAACAGGCGGTTTCTGGTACTATTTCGATGCCAGCGGGATAAAGCAGAGCGGCATTGTAAACATCAATAAAAAGACCTACAGTCTTTCGGGCGCTGGGGGCGCTCTGGCCACTGGCTGGCAGGGAAACGGGGAGTATTATTACAGGGAAACGGGCTCTAATCCCGGAAGCGGCTTAGGCATGCGGCTTCTGGGACTGCAGACGGTGAACGGGGAGCGGTATTTCCTGACAGATGAGGGGAAATACAAAGGGCTCCGGAAAAGCGGCAGCTGGTACTATTTCAGTGAGGAAAACAATGATCAGGGAAGGACCGCCGGGCTCTCCATGCAGGCGGAGAATACCGTCGGAGAACCGGGGAGCCTTGTCCGCACGGAGACCGGTTTTTCCCTGCAGGCGTCTAAAAAGACAAACGGCAGTCTGGACTTGTTTACGGCAAACGGGATACGCTACACGGGCTGGGCCGTCCGGAACGGAAAGCACTATTATATCCGCAGCGGGACTCTGTCTGCAGGGCCTGTTTCCGTTAAGATCAACAATGTGAATGTGCAGTTTTTCTTCGACAGGAACACCGGGGAGATGCTGACGGGGGGCATAAAGGACGGAAATACGGCCTATTATGCCAATCCGGACGGCAGCCTTGTGACGAAGAACGGGCTGCAGAAGACAAAGACCTCCATCTATTACTGCGACGTCAATACTCTAGACGAAAACGGGCTGCCAAAGCCTGTGGAGGGCTTCAGAAGGGTGGGCAGCACCTCCTATTATCTCCATTCTGACGGCAGCCTGGAGAAAAAGGGCTTTTCCGTGAACGCCGTGAACACGGTGTACACGGATGCGGAGGATGTGCAGATCAAGGTGTCCCTGACCTTTGAGTTTAATGACGGAAAGCTTCTTCGGGCAGTGCACTCCGATACCATAATAACCGGCGCAGACTACAGGGGAAAGAACGGGATCCTTACGGCAAACGGGTTCTATACCCTGGATCAGAACTCGGCCTTTGACGGCGCCGGAGACAGCTTTTATTTCAAAAATGGTCTGCCCCAGACCGGCTGGATCAATCTGGGAACGAAAAAAACGCCGAGATACGGATATTTTGATCCGGCTACCGGGAAAAGAAAGACCGGCTGGATCCTGATCTCGAAGAAGCTTTACTACGTGGATCCCGGCACCGGCTTCCGGGCGGGCGAAGGCTGGCTGGAGCTGGATACGAAGACCTACTATCTGGATAAAAACGGCAGGGCACTGACGGGGAAGCGCTCCCTGAAGGGCAGGGAAACGGATCCCACGGCGGATGCCGCAAAGAAATACAGCTACTGGTTTGACCAGACAGACGGGCATCTCATGAAAAGCTGCTATGTGAACGGGCAGTTTTACGCGGATGCCTATGGGAAGCTGCGGTAGGCTTTACCGGTCGGGTATTTCAGTATTCCAGGCTTTCGTCCGGAAGAAATTGTCGATGGCGGCGAGGATCAGCTCCTGGGCGTTTTCTGCTCATAAGGACCAAAACGAAAAAAGGCCCCGGACCTTCAGGTCCGGAGCCTTTTTGATCAGCTGCGTTCGGAAAGCAGACCCGCAAGGCGGCGCATTGCCTCCTGCGTGTTCTCATGAGTATTGAAGGAGGTGAGGCGGAAATAGTTTTTTCCGTTTTCCCCGAAGCCGGCGCCGGGGGTTCCCACCACCTCGATCCTGTTTAACATGATGTCAAAGAATTCCCAGCTCTCGGCGCCCCCGGGGCATTCAAACCAGATATAAGGGGAATTGATGCCCCCAAAGAAGCGGATGCCGTGGTCCTTCAGGGTGTCTGCGATGCAGTTCGCGTTTTCCCTGTAGTAATCGATGTTTTTCCGGCATTCCGCCATGCCCTCTTTCGAGAATGCGGCGGCTGCCCCCTTCTGGACGATGTAGCTGGTGCCGTTGAATTTGGTGGTCTGGCGGCGCAGCCAAAGGGAGTTCACGCTGATCTCTTCTCCGTTTACGGGGAAGGTCAGCTCTGACGGCACGATGGTGTAGCCGCAGCGGGTCCCGGTAAAGCCCGCGGTCTTGGAAAGGGAGCCGAATTCGATGGCGCATTTCCTTGCGCCCTCGATCTCGAATATGCTCCTGGGCAGGCTTTCATCGGACACAAAGGCCTCGTAGGCGGCATCGAAAAGCAGCAGGGAGCGGTGCTTTACGCAGTAATCCACCCAGGCCTTCAGGCCCTCACTCGTGTAGACGGCGCCGGTGGGATTATTGGGGGAGCAGATGTAGACGATGTCTGCGGTGACATTCTCATCCGGCAGAGGCAGGAAGCCGTTTTCGGGAGTTCCCGCGGCGTACAGCACCCTGCGGCCGTCCATGAGATTTGTGTCCACATACACGGGATACACCGGGTCCGGCACCAGAATGGTGTTGTCCTTGTCAAAGAGATCCGTAATATTGCCGGTGTCGGACTTTGCGCCGTCGGAGGCGAAGATCTCGTTCATGGCAAGGCTGACACCCCTGTCTTCGTAATAGAGGCGGATGGCATCTCGCAGGAAATCGTAGCCCTGCTCGGGGCCGTAGCCGTGGAAGCTCTCCTTTTTCCCCTGCTCCGAAGCCGCCTCCCTCAGGGCTTCCACCACCAAAGGAGCCAGGGGAAGGGTCACATCCCCGATTCCCAGGCGAATCAGCTGATTGTCCGGATGGGCTTCACAATAGGCGTTTAACCGGTGGGCGATCTCGGAGAACAGGTAGCTGGGTTTTAAGTTCAGGTAGTTCGCGTTTAATTTCATATTTGGCTCCATGTCGCGAGTGAATATCCGGCGCAGCCGTATTCCGAGCGGCTAATGCCATAAGTTGATGGAGCTCGCGACACCAACTGTGTATTTGAAAATGTGATGCTTTTAATGCTTTTCAGATATTCTTAACTAAGTCCTCTACCAGCTTCGCGGAGTGCTCCGCGGCCTTGCGCTCGAAGGTGGGGTAATCCATCTCCGCGGAGTCGTCCGCCTTGTCGGAAATGGCCCGGATCACCACAAAGGGGAGCTTGTTCAGATAGGAGGCCTGGGCGATGGAAGCTCCCTCCATCTCGCAGCACAGTCCGTCAAACTGCTCCGTAATGCGGTTTTTCACCTCCCGGCTGGAAATGAACTGATCCCCGGACACCACTCTTCCCGTGAACACGGAGATCTCGGGGCAGGTCCTGTTGCAGGAGGCCACGGCCTCGCTGATCATCTTCATATCCGCCTTGAAAAAGCTTTCCTCCATCATGGGGATGATGCCGGGGGCATAGCCCAGGCCCGCCACATCCATATCATGCTGGACGGCGTCGGTGCTCACCACGATATCCCCGATATCGATATTCGCGGAAAGGGAGCCGGCCACTCCCGTGTTGATCACATTGGTCACCCCGAAGCGGTCCGCCAGGCACTGTACGCAGCAGGCGGCGTTCACCTTTCCCACGCCGCTTCTCACGACGACCACATCCACTCCGTTTAACTTCCCTTCCTCGAAGGTCATGGACGCAAAGGTCGATGTTTTCCTGTCGGTCAGTTTCGACTTGAGCGTATCCACTTCCAGTTCCATTGCGCCGATGATACCTATTTTTTTCATGTTTTCCTCCATTCCGGGATATTTTTTACGCAGCGCACGCAGCTCAGTGCGTGAAGTTTCCCTCTGTGTTTTCCTTAACCGGATACGTCAGATGCGCGTCATCGATCTGATACAGTGTCCTGTCCAGATACTTCTTCGCCCAGTACTTCGCCATGGGAAGATTGTGATCCAGCCAGTTTCCGCAGTCCTCGGGAGCCTGCCCCGGGATCTCCCCTTCGAAATCCCTGCAGAACTCGAAGCACTTGATGATCAGATCCAGGATGTCCTTTGATTCCAGATCCCCTGCCATCACCAGATAGAACCCGGTCCGGCAGCCCATGGGCCCGAAGTAGATGATCTTATCCTTCCAGTCGGGATCGTTTCTTAAATAGGTGGCTGCGATGTGCTCGAAGGTGTGCACCTCCGCCGTGCACATACAGGGCTCGTCATTGGGGGAGGTGACGCGGATGTCGAAGGTGGTCACGGTCTCGGCCCCTACGCTGTCTTTTCTGGACACATACAGCCCCGGCTGCAGCCTGACATGGTCTACGCAAAAGCTGGCTATTTTTTCCATGAGCGGGAAATCTCCTTTCTGTTTGCTCTGCAATACAAAAGTATACGGGCATAAAGCCCTGTATTCCGATTATATCCTAGTTTTATGCATTCAACAAGAAAGCATTTTTGTATTTGACCGCATCATGTATAATAAGGGGTATGGAAAGCAAAGCACGTACCGCTCTGAATTTTTATCTGATGGTGCTTTTTGTGCTTTTGCCGCTGTTTTATTCCGACGGCTATCATCAGATCGGCGAGGACAAATTTCATATCTGGCTCTGGGGCAGCATTGCCTTTTTTATGCTGCTCGCTGTCTGCGGCGTGGAAAAGCTGATCCGGGAAGGCCTTCCGCAGCTTGCGGATGTCCGGCGGATGGGAGAGCGCTTTTCCGCCACGGACCGGGCAGTGCTGATCTATTCCGGGATCACCCTGTTTTCCTGGCTGCTTTCTCCCTACCGGAAGGCCCTGTTTATGGGGGAGCCCGGGTGGCATATGGGCCTGGTGATGCGGCTGTTGTCCGCGGCCGCCTATTTCGCGGTGTCCAGACTGCTCTTCTTTGAAGAGGATAAGTCTCTTTTGGAGAAGATGTTCATCTGCACGGCCCTGGTGTTTCTTTACGGCATCCTGAACCGTTTCGGCTGCCGTCCCCTGCCCATGGGAGGTTCCTCCGAGGAATTCATAGGGACCATCGGCAACGTGGACTGGTTCGC
>CAMNLO010000090.1 GCA_946543095.1 uncultured bacterium | reverse complement strand
CGTGATGATGCGCTCCACGGATTTCATTTTTTTTTCTTCCACAGACGGGACATCCGTGATGCCCAGGATATATCCCTGGACCAGCCGTCCGCCCCGGCCGAAGGGCACTTCCACCACAGCGCCGGGTTCCGCCGCGTCCTTCAGTGCTTCAGGTATCCTGTACTGGAAGGAACGGTCCAGCTTATCTCCGGAAATCTTTACGATGACATCCGCGTATCGTTTTTCCAAATCTGCTCCGCTCCTTTTTTATTGATGGGAATTATTATCAGCGGACCGTTTCCTTTGGAACGATCAGCCGCGCTCCGGCTGAGTTTACGGCCGGCGCATGTTCCATGATCTCCCGGATCAGCACCCTCTCGTCCATGGGATACTTTTTGCCCTCGATCTCCTGATAATCCTCGTGGCCCTTTCCCGCAAGCACCACGATATCCCCGGGTTCCCCGTTTACAATAGCATACCGGATGGCCTCCTTGCGGTTTTCGATCTCAATGTATTTCCCCACCGTTTTGGCCATGCCCGTTTTGATATCCGCAATGATATCCCCGGGCTCTTCAAAACGCGGATTGTCGGAGGTAATGATGGTCAGATCCGCCAGCTTCCCGGAAACCTCTCCCATCTCAAAACGCCTGAGCCTGGAACGGTTCCCGCCGCAGCCAAAAAGACACACCAGACGCTTCGGGCGATATTCCCTGAGGGTGGTCAGAAGGGATTCCAGTGCCATGGCATTGTGGGCATAATCAATGAGGAGCGTAAAATCCCCGGGGATCTTCACGGATTCCACCCTGCCCTTGACCTTTGCCGCCTGCAGACCTGTATTCACCTGCTCCTTTGTTACGCCGAAATGCCTGCAGACCGCAATGGCACAGAGGGCGTTGTAAACGGAAAACCTGCCGGGCATAGGGAAACGGATATCAAAATCAAGGGCACCTGCAAGCGAAAAGGTCACACCCAAAAGCCCCGGCGTATGATCCAGCGACCTGTTCACTGCCCTGAGGTCTGCGTTCTCAGAAAGCCCGAAGGTCTCCGTTTCACAGGTATGCCCCTTTAAGATCCGCGGAAGATGGGCGTCGTCCCCGTTCAGGATCCCCACCCTGCACTGCCTGAATAATCTGGACTTGCACTCCAGATAATCCTCAAAATCCTTATGCTCTCCGGGTCCGATGTGATCCGGCTCGATGTTTGTGAACACACCGTAATCAAAGATAAAGCCCTGGGTGCGGTGCAGGAGAAATCCCTGTGAGGAGGCCTCCATCACCACGGTGTCCATGCCCGCATCCGCCATTTCCTTAAAATAGCGCTGGATCTCATAGGCCTCCGGGGTGGTGTGCCCCGCCGGGATATGCCGATCCCCGATGATGATCTCCACAGTCCCGATGAGCCCCACCTTATGACCTGCCTGCTCCAGTATGGATCTGATCAGGTAGGTGGTGGTGGTCTTGCCCTTGGTGCCGGTGACTCCGATGGTGGTCAGGCGCTTTGCGGGATGCCCCTCATGGGCGGCAGCAATAAACGCGCAGGCATACCGAGTGTCCTTCACTTTGATAACAGATGTTTTTGAACCTTCGGGAAGCTCCACATCCCGCTCCACCACAATGGCAGCGGCCCCTTTTTCCGCGATCTCCGCTACGGCGTCATGGGAATCAAAATTCGCCCCCTGTATGCACACAAACAAACACCCGGGAACTACCTTTCTGGTGTCGTACACCGGCTCGGAGATCTCCCTGTCTGCATCTCCCCGCACCAGCTCATATTCCATTTCCTTCAGATATTCGTTCAGCTTCATATTCTGTCTGCCTTATGTTTACATAACACCTGAATTCATAACCCTTAAATTTTACCATAGAAGCGGTATTTCGTCAAAATCACGGGTTCAGCAGTAGTCTTCCAGGATAAACTCCAGCTCTTCTCTTCCCCGGAAAACGTTGATCTGCGGGTAATAGGCGGCATTAATTGGAACGCTCCTGCTTCCCTCCAGCAGCTCCTCATACGCCCCTTCCCCGTATTTCGTTTCCAGAAAGGCCCGGAAAGCATCCACTTCCCGAAACAGGACCAGCTCCGCCCTTCCGCCATTCCCGGGTTCTACGGTGAGCTTCAGTACATTCCTGTTCTTTCCCACCAGCGTCCCTTTGGAAAGCATCAGCTGCTTCTCGGCAAACATAGGCTTCGGATTGCCGTTTCCGCAGGGCTCCAGAAGCTCAAATTCCTTCACCAGGGCGATGCTGGCATAAGAGACGGGCATGGCCATGTCGATATAGAGCTTTTCGGTAAAATCCTCCTCCGTCAGCTCACAGCCCTCGTTCAGCCTTCTTCTCAGCTCTCCGATATTCTCCTTCGGCATGGAAAGACCCGCAGCCCCGGCGTGGCCTCCGAATTTGGTCATCAGATCCTTGCAGGCGCTTAAATGCTCGTACATATTGTAGGCTTCCGTGGATCTTCCGGAGCCCTTGACCCCCTCCAGTGAATCCGTCAGCACAATGGCAGGCCGGTGGCAGCTTTCTTTCAGCTTCCCCGCAATGATACCGGCAATGGACTCATGGGTATCCGGCAGATACACCACCAGGACCTTATCCAGAGGACCCGCACCGATCTGCTCAAGTCCCTGCTTTACGCCCTTTTCCGTAAGCTCCTTCCTGGAATCGTTCAGGGCCTTGCATTCCGAAGCCAGCTGCAGGGCTTCCCTGTCATCCTTCGCGTTCAGAAGCTTCAGCACCCGATCCGCGGAATCCAGTCTGCCGCAGGCGTTGATGCAGGGACCGACGATAAAGCCGGCGTGATAATATCCCAGCTGCTTTCCCAAAAGCCCTGTGACCTCCAGCAAAGCGCGCATCCCGGGGTTCGGGGTATGGGACAAAAGCTTCAGTCCCTCCTTTACGATGATCCTGTTCTCTCCCGTCAGCTCCATGACATCGCAGACTGTGGCCAGGGCCGAAAAGCCCAGAAGCTCTGCCTGCAGGGAGTCCTCCGACTCCGGCACAGACGGGAACTCAAATAACTGCGCCATCAGCTTATAGGCCACCACGGCGCCGCAGACCCCCTTGTAGGGATAGGGATCCTCCGGCAGCTTCGGATCCACGATGCAATCCGCCTCGGGAATAAGATATCGCTTCTTATTACCATCCTGCTCGAAGGGCACTTCGTGGTGGTCCGTAACGATGACCCTGATCCCATTCCTCTTCGCCAGGGAGATCTCCTCCGATGCGGAAATGCCGTTGTCACAGGTGAGGAGCAGATCCACTTTGTCCCGGATGGCCTCCGCAATAAGACGGCGGTTTAATCCGTAGCCGTCTTTGATCCTGTGGGGAATCACCACGGAGACGGTGGGGGTTTGAGTTATGTTAACCACAGGCTGATCAGCATTGTCTTGAGTTATGTCAACCACAGGCCGATGGGCAGAATTCTGAGTTATGTCAACTGAAGACCGCTGTGAATCATTTGGAATTATGTCAACCTCATGATCTCCGGCGCAGTTTTGAGTTATGTAAACCTCAAGACCCCGCTGCAAAATATAAGAGGCGCACACTCCATCCACATCATAGTCTCCCATGATACGGATATGTCCGCCTCTTTGGATCTCCTCTTTCAGCAAAACGACAGCCCGGCACACACTCCCCAACTGCATCGGGGAGTGCATGGATTCCGGGCCGCCGTGTAAAAACTCTTCTATCTGCGTTTCATCCGTCAGTCCCCTGTTGCGCAGGAGCCTTGCGGTGACGGGATCAATGCCGAACCGCTCTGCGATCCCGTTAAAATCCCCGCTCTTCCGGATCAGAAACCATTTTGCCATAAGGGCTTTCCCTTATGCTTTCGCCTCTTCTTTGCCGTCCTTCTTCTCCATGGCCTTACCCGTCCTGAACACATACCACATGGGACCGGCCAGGCAGATGGATGAGTAGGTTCCGCAGACGATACCCACCATCAGTGGCAGGGCGAATTCCTTAATGGAGGCCACACCCATGACATAGAGCACAGCCACCATGATGAAGGTGGTCAGCGAGGTGAAGATACTTCTGGACAGGGTCTGGTTCACGGAAGTGTCCACCAGCTCGGAAAGCTCAGCCTTCTTGCCCTGAACCTTTAAGTTCTCACGGATACGGTCGAAAATAACGATGGTGGCGTTGATGGAATAACCGACGATGGTCAGCATACAGGCGATAAAGGTGCTCCCGACGGAAACCTTCGCCCAGGCGTAGAAGGCCAGCACCACCAGGCAGTCATGGACCAGAGCCGCCACAGAGCTGGCACCAAAACGGATATCCTTGAATCTGAACCAGATGTACACCAGCATGCAAAGGGATGCCACGACCACAGCCAGGATCGCATCCTGACGCATTTCGGAGCTGATGGTGGAGCTGATGGTCTCCTGAGTGATAGCGCCCTCTTCAATTCCGAAGGTGTCCGAAAGTGATGTCACCACCTGTTCTCTTTCGGAGTTGTTCAGGGTCCTGGTCTTCACGATGACCTCATTGCTGCCTGCCACCTTTGCGGCCTGGATATTGGCGTCCCCGGTCACCGCCTGGAACAGGGGCTTTACCTGATTATCCACCTCTTCCAGGGAAAGATCCTGATTCAGGGCAATATTTGTGGAAGTACCACCCACAAATTCCAGGCTGAAGTTCAGAGGATTGCCTATGGTATTCTGGTTAATGGCCATGGCCACAAAGCCAGAAATGATAACGGCAATGGAAGCTGCAAAGAAGATGTTACGCTTCTTTACATAGCTCATATTGGGAGCAGCCTTGGCGGCACCGAAGAGCTTCGGATTGTCAAGTCCCAGATTGATCACGGCATTTAACAGGATCCTGGTGACAAACAGGGCCGTGAACATGGAGAGCACGATACCAAGGGCAAGTGTCTGGGCAAACCCCCGGATGGAACCGCTGCCCATAATGCCCAGCACGCCGGCGGCGATCAGAGTCGTTACATTGCCGTCGATAATGGCGGATAAGGCCTTGGAGAAACCTGCCTGCACCGCATTACGCACATCCTTGCCCCCTGCCAGCTCTTCACGGATACGGGCAAAGATGATCACGTTGGCGTCCACCGCCATACCGATGGAAAGGATGATACCGGCAATACCGGGAAGGGTCAGTGTGATGACGGATTCAAAGGCCGCAAGAAGCAGCACGATGAGTACGGAATACAGGGCCAGCGCCACAGCGGCCACAAAGCCGGGGAGGAAATAGATCACCGTCATGAACACCGCCACAATGGCGAAACCGATGATACCGGCCCTGATACTGGTGTGGATCGCCTGCTCGCCCAGCTGGGCGCCCACCACATTGCTGGAGAGCTCTTCCAGCTCCACCTTCAGTCCGCCGATACGGATGGTGGAGGCTAATTTCTCGGCTTCTTCGTAGTCGCTCATACCCGTGATCTGGGCCCTGCCGTTTAAGATGGCGGCATTGACTCTGGGAACGGACACGAACTCGCCGTCATAATAGATCCCGATGGTCTCGCCCTTTTCCAGCGCCTTGGTGGTGGCAGTGCCGAACTTCTCGGTTCCCGCATCATTTAAGGTTAAGTCCACCACGAACTCGTTGTTCTGCATGCTGTTCTGGATGGCCCCTGCCTGGGCAGTCTGCACATCCGTTCCCGTTAAGACGATGGAGCCTTCGGATTCCAGGGTGGCCAGATCCTTGTTTAAGGTGTAGCCATAAACATAATTGCCGTCCTGATCGGGGTTTAAGCCCATGGTGTAGTTGTCATTTCCCTCGGGATCCGTCTGGGCGATGAAATACAGGGTACCGGGCTGTCCCAGCTCCTCCAGGATGGCGTTTGCATCCGTCACATCCGGGATCTCGATATTGATCCGGTTGTCGCCCTCGCGGTAGACCTGTGCTTCGGAGGAATACCCCTCCACTCTCTGCTGGAGCTTATAGACCGTGTCGTTCATGTCCTCGTTGGAGGGGGTCTGCTCCCCGCTCACCTGATAGGTGATGGAAACGCCGCCGGCCAGATCCAGACCCAGCTTGATATCCTGTGCGGAACCGTGTGAACCCTCTCCCCCGATTCCGTAGAAATCCGTGTAGCCCACAAAACCGATAATGGCTACCACCAACAGGATCAGGAACAGGGACTTCCATTTCTTTTTCATTGCGCTGCTACTCCTTCTTCTTTGCTCACTACGCTAAGATTCTCCATCGCTTTTATATACACTGCGCATTCCACTCTTCTTCTTTGTAATACGCACATTTCCTCATAGATTTCGGTGACCGAGCCTGTGTGGTGCCAGGCATTGGCCATGCAGCCGCCGCTGCAATAAAGCTTTGCGAAGCATTTTCTGCACTCCGGCTTCGCGTAGACATTCACGCTCTTAAACTGCTCCACCAGAGCCGTATTCTGCACCCCGTCGTTTACGTTGCCCAGTAAAAAGGGAGGTTCTCCCGCAAACTGATGACAGGGATACAGGGAGCCCTCCGGCGTCACGGAAAGATATTCGCTGCCTGCACCGCACCCTGTTAAGCGCTTGTAGATGCAGGGACCGCCTTCTAAATCTATCATAAAATGGAAGAAGTGAAAAGGTTTTTCCCCATCCTTCCGGGCCAGGAACTCCTTTGCCAGAGTCTCGTATTCCGTAAGCA
>CAMNLO010000089.1 GCA_946543095.1 uncultured bacterium | reverse complement strand
CTTCGAACTGCCCTTTTCGGATGTAAAAGAATATTTCCGGATCATGGGCAGCGAGGCGTCGGCGGAATATCTGAGGGAATTTCAGGCACGGGTGCCGGAAGGATGGAGTCCCACTTATTTCGCGCTTCTGCAGGGCAGGCCAGGCTCCCCCGTTCGCATCGATTATTTTGTAAAGAAAGAACGGCAGGAGATCTACGCCAGGGACGTCAATGCTTTTGGCGAAGATTTGAAAAGCGTGGGGTTCGACGCCGTAAGTGACGATTTTTTGCGCTTCTGTGATGAGATCGCGAAAGCGCCCTTTCCCATGGAATTGCAGTTCAACGTGCTCGGAGGGGGCAAAGTGGACAGCACGATAGGTGTTTCGGCGACACTGGCGCCTGCCGCTCTCGGCCTCCACCAGTCGGGCCAGCCGACATTCCTTCAGACCAGAGAGAGCTTCAGTGAAGGCGGAGCGGCCTGTCAATTGCTGCAGCGGGCGGAAGCATGGGGGCTCAGCGACAGCCGCTGGCGTTATGCCAAGGACATCATTTTCCATAAACACCTCAGCTTTGGCGGCGCCAGCGTGTTCCTGTTCAGCGTGCCGGTCTTTTTGAAGGTGCGCTGGCGCGTGGGAAAGCCGCTGGATGCCAAGCTTTACGACATAGCCGGTGCAAGGCAGGATTCGGTTACATAGCCCGCTATGCGCCCTTATCCTGCCCTGCGAAATCTTGAGCAGTTATTATTGAACAGCTCCTGAGGAGAAGTAAGATGCGCATGCTGATCAAGAATGTCTATGCCCTGCTGCCGGACGGCACGACGCCTCTGACCAATATCATGCTGGAAGGAGCAAAGATTTCAGCCATCGGTGAAGTGCCGGAGGATTTCCATCCGGCGCGTGTGCTGGATGGAACGGGACACCTTGCCATACCGGGGCTTGTGAATGCCCATACCCATGCGTCCATGACGCTTCTGCGCAGTTATGCGGATGATATGACACTGATGGACTGGCTGCGAAATAAGATCTTGCCGGCTGAGGCGGAGATGAATCGCAGCGATCACTATTGGGGGGCCATGCTGGCTGCGGCAGAGATGATCCGCACCGGGACCACTGCCTTTGCAGATATGTACGGCCCTTTCATGGACGTTGTGGCGGAGGTCGTGATAGAGGCCGGTCTGCGGGGAGTCCTTTGCCGGGGCATCAGCGGCGCTGCGCCTTACGGTGAGGTGAAGCTTGCAGATAATACGGCACTGTATCAGGCGTACCACGGCGCGGGTGAGGGCCGGGTGTCTGTGATGTACGGTGTCCACGCCCTGTACAGCTGCCCGCCGAATCTTATGAAGAAGGTGGCAGCCGCGGCGCAGAAGGCGGGAGCGGAGATTCATATCCATATGTCGGAGACCAGGAGCGAGGTGGAAAACTGTCTGAGGAAATATGGCAAGCGCCCCTTTGCCCATGTGGAATCCACAGGCATCTTTGACTGTGGCACACTGGCGGCACACTGTGTATGGCTGGATGATGAGGATATTTCCATCATCAAAAAGCATGGCATCCGGGTCGCCCACAATCCCGGCAGCAACATGAAGCTGGCCAGCGGAGTGGCTCCCGTTCCACGTCTCCTGCAGGAGGGTGTCTGCGTGGGCCTTGGCACGGACGGTGCGGCTTCTAATAACAACCTGGATATGCTGGAGGAGGTCAGGCTTGCGGCGCTGCTGCATAAGGTTGACAGGCTTGATCCCCTTGCCGTCCCGGCTCTGGAAGCGATCAGGATGGGAACGGAGTATGGCGCCCAGGCAGTCGGCCTGAAGGACACGGGCAGGCTTGCAGCGGGGCAGCAGGCAGATATTGCACTCATCAGCCTGCAGAATACCGCGTTCTGCCCGAAGCATAACCTTGTGTCCCTGCTGGTATATTCGGCCCGTTCGGGTGCTGTGGATACTTTGCTGGCAGCCGGCAAGGTGCTGATGGAAAAGGGCGAGCTGAAGACTCTGGATGAGGAAAGAATCATGTTCGAGGCCCAGAGGTGTGCGGACAGGCTGTAAATATAGGCTGACATAAAAAACAGTGGCGTTTTCCTGTTTGGGAAAGCGCCGCTGTGATTGCTAAAAGAGTGGAGTTTTTGAGGGGGTTTGGATAGAAATTGTCAGTTCCATGACATATTAAGTTGCCGTTTGCTTTTAACGCAGTCTGCCAAATAAAGGTTTATGAGCATCTGGTAGGGAACGCCGTTTTCCTCAGAAAGCGCCTTAAAGTAATCGACAGTTTCCACATTCAGATTTATCTTACCTGTTTTTTTAATCTCGACGCATATGGATTCTTTCGAGGATTCAATTCCTTTATGTTATACTTATCTCTCATAGTTTTCCCCCTCCATAAAATCGTGATAATCACGGATCTCGTCTTTTAATGCCTTCCGGGCAGATATGATGCCTCTGGTGTTAGTAAGATCCATCCTAAAAACAACACTTGATCGGTAACCAAGTTTTACACAATGAAAAACCCCGAAAACCGCTCTGATCCGTGGTTTTCGGGGCTGACAAGCAATAGCGAAGGGGAGATTCGAACTCTCGACACTACGGGTATGAACCGTATGCTCTAGCCAACTGAGCTACTTCGCCACATCAGGGGAAGAGGGGATCGAACCCCCATCAACGGTTTTGGAGACCGCCGCACTACCATTGTACTATTCCCCTAGAAATGCAGAAGGCGGGACTTGAACCCGCACTGTGTTGCCACAACAGGCACCTGAAGCCTGCGCGTCTGCCAATTCCGCCACTTCTGCACGCAACGAATATAATACTCATTCTTGGGGGGCTTGTCAAGTAAAAGCTTTTTCTTTTTCAAAGAAAAGTGTATACTGAATAGCAGCCCGCGGTTTTGCGCCCGGGCGGGACGTTTCAGAGCCAGAAAGGAGTTTCGGATGGAGAATGCCGGATATGTTTTTCAGGAGCGGAAGAGATGGGGATTTTTTGCCCTTCCCTTCACCTTCACTGTTTACACCATCACCCAGGAGCAGATAACCATCAGGCAGGGACTGTTTTCCATCAAGGAGAATGACTGCTACTTATATAAGATCCAGGATGTGAGCCTGAAGCAGACCCTCTTCGGAAGGCTCTTCGGCATCGGCACCGTGCTCTGCTACACCGCGGACACCACGGATCCTGTACTGGAGATCAAGAATGTCAAGCATTCCGAGGAGATCAAGAAGTTCCTCTTCGAAGCTTCCGAGAGAGAGCGGATGAAGCGCCGCACCATCAACACCCTGAATCTGAATCCCAATATGGACGTTTCAGACTTCAACTGATGGCTGCCGGCTTTACCAGATACCGGGACGCCTTGCAATGGTTCGTGGATGCCGCATCCTTTGGCATCCATCCGGGCCTGGAAGGGATCCGGGGGCTTCTTGCAAAGCTGGGAGATCCTCAGGAAGGCCTGCCGGTGATCCATGTGGCGGGGACCAACGGCAAGGGCTCGGTGACCGCATATCTGCGGAATGTTTTCATCAGGGCCGGCTATCCTGTGGGATGCTTTAATTCCCCGGCCCTCAGGGATTACAGAGAGCAGATCCTGTATAAAAGCAGGGTAATCTCCCAAAAGGATTTCACAAGACTGGCAGGAGTGGTGGAGGAGGCCTGCGCTGCGCTGACAGACAGGGGGATCCCCCATCCCAGCCAGTTTGAGATGGATCTTGCCATGGCCTTTTTATTCTTCAGGGAAAAGGGCTGTGATCCCGTGATCCTGGAGTGCGGCATGGGGGGCAAAGAAGACGCCACCAATATAACAACAAGCGATATCTTAACTATCATCACTTCAGTCAGCCTGGATCATTGTCAGTTTCTGGGAAAAACACTTGCTTCCATTGCGGGGAACAAGGCCGGGATCATGCGACAGGGTGTCCCGGTGGTGACAACCCCTCAGGCTCCAGAGGTACTGGAGGTCCTTGAGAAGCAGGCGCTGGAGACCGGGGCCAAGCTCAGGATCGCTAAGACTCCCCGGGTCAGAAAAGAGGGGATGAGCCTTCAGCGTTTTGACTATCCTCCCTTTTCCTCTGTGGAGATCAGCATGGGAGGGGAGTGGCAGCCGGAGAATGCGGCCCTTGCCCTTGAAAGCATACAGCTTCTGCGGGAACGCTACCGGATCACAGATCTGGCGGTACTGCAGGGAATGAAGGAGACAAAATGGGAAGGGCGGTTCGAGATATTAAGAAAACAACCGCTCTTAATCGCGGACGGCGCCCATAACCCGGATGCGGCAAGAAGGCTGAGTGCCACCCTGCAGCGTGTATTAAAAGAAAAACGAATGGTATTTATCGTAGGGATGCTGCGGGACAAGGATATTGAGGGAGTGCTGGAGCCAATGCTGCCCCTGGCGGATTCTGTCATCGCCTTTAAACCCCCGGGGAACCCCAGAGCCATGGATGGGGTGGAGTTGGCGGAGATCGCCGGGCATTTTCACAAAAGAGTGACCTCCGCGGATTCCCTGGAGGAAGCGCTGGAGGAAGCGGAGCTGCTTTCCGGCAAAGACGGAGCGGTGGTTGTTTTTGGAAGCTTAAGCTTTATCGGGAAACTGAAGGGGATTCTTCAGGTTGATCAGAGGCCTTACAGGAGGTTTGCAGAATAACAATGGACAGCAGTAAGATCCGTGAAGCAGTGAAGTTGCTTCTGGAAGGAATCGGAGAAGACACGCAAAGAGAAGGCCTTGTGGACACGCCGGACAGGATCGTCCGGATGGTTACGGAGCTTTTCCCCGCGGAAGGCGGCGGCCCGGAGGAGATCCTTTCCCGGACCTTTGAAGCCCCTTCCCATGATCTGGTGATGGAAAAAAATATCGCCTTTTATTCAATCTGCGAGCACCATCTGCTGCCCTTTTTCGGTACAGTGGACATCGCCTATCTCCCGGGGGAGAGAGTGGTGGGCTTAAGCAAGCTGGCCAGGCTTGTGGAGTATTACGCCAGACGCCTGCAGATGCAGGAACGGATGACGGCGCAGATCGCGGATGCGCTGATGGAGCAGCTTTCTCCTGCCGGCGTTTATGTCAGGGTGGAGGCGGAGCACACCTGCATGACCATGCGGGGGATCAAAAAGCCGGGAACAAAGACCGTTACTGTGGCCAAAAGAGGTGTGGATTGCGGGATCCGCGGGGATCTGCTCCTGTAGACAGCCCTGTGAAAAAGCCTCCGAAATCCTGCCCTTGACTTCTTTCAGACTCTGAGATAGAATACTCATGTTTTGGGATCATAGCTCAGTTGGGAGAGCACCTGCCTTACAAGCAGGGGGTCACTGGTTCAAGTCCAGTTGGTCCCATACCGTTAACCCGCGCAGCTGCGCGGGTTTTTATCGCACGGGATAATCATTTGGAAGGATGAGGCAGTGGCGGCAGTCAGTACAGTAACAAACCGCAGAAGGATCCTTGCAGGCTTCATGGGAATGCTGTTTCTGTGCGCCATGCTGTTTTCCGCCTTCTATATCGCTGCCGAATCCCATCATGACTGCGAGGGAGAGGACTGCCCCATCTGCGCCTGCATCGATCAGTGCGAGGGGGTGCTGTACCGTGTAAGCGACGACGCGCCTGCTGCGGCAGCGGTCCTGCTTCCGGTGCTGTTTCTGTTTCTCTGTGAGCTCTCACAGACCTCCTGTATTCTGCGGGAGACGCCTGTTTCCAGAAAAGTACGTCTGAATAATTGAATCACCTCCGAACACGCAGTATCGCTTCAATACGGAGGTAAGACTATGAAAAAATATCTGGCGATTTTTATGGCCGCCATGCTTTTGGCGGGCTGTCTTTCTGCCTGCGGTTCCACGCATACGGTGGAAGCCGCGGACACAAAACCCCTTCAGATCGTTACGACGATCTTTCCTGAATACGACTGGGTCATGAACATCCTGGGAGAGAATCCCGGAAAAGCGCAGGTGACCATGCTTCTGGATGAGGGCGTGGATCTCCACAGCTATCAGCCCACTGCGGATGACATTATGAAGCTGGCCACCTGCGATCTCTTTGTCTATGTGGGCGGGGAATCCGACGGATGGGTGGAGGATGCGCTGCAGGAAGCAGTGAATAAGGACATGGTGGTCATCAACCTTCTTGAGACCCTTGGAGACTCCGTGAAGGAGGAAGAGATGGTGGAGAGCATGCAGGAGGAAGCGCATGACCACGATCATGGTCATGAGGAGGATGAGGCCCACGAGGACGGGCACGAGCAGGAAGAGGAAGCAGAGCATGACGAGCACGTCTGGATCTCTCTCCGGAATGCTTCCGCTCTGGTAGAAAGCATTTCTGAGGCGCTGATCAGGCTGGACGGCGCCCATAAAGAGCTTTATCAGAGCAACACGGAAAGCTATGTGGGCAGGCTGAAGGCTTTGGATGAGAAATACAGCTCGTGACAAAAGAGATGTATGCCCTGATCGTGGGGGCTCTGGCCTTCGGTTATCTTTTGATGAATGTCTTTTCCACCTCCTCGAACCTCTCGGGGGATGTATGCAGCACGCTGTAGACCATCAAGATGGACGGCCTGTTCTCCCGTTATCATGATGAGGCGTCGGATAAGGACTACTACGCCTGCATCATTCAGGATGCCACCGTCTGCTGTTCCCAGGGGATCGAGTTTGAGCTGACGGAGGGGTACAGTTATCCTGAGGATTTC
>CAMNLO010000088.1 GCA_946543095.1 uncultured bacterium | reverse complement strand
TGCGGAGACCATCTTCCAGAACGGGGTCACGCTCTATTACAACGGCGTCGCTCCCGTATGCCCTGACTACGGCAATTTCTACAATGTGGGTTCCACCCTGTTCATGGTGCAGGATCCCTTCGGCGAGGTTTCCCATTTCCGCCCCAATGACGGAAATCTGAACATGGCGGCCCTGCACAACACCATCCCTTCCGCTGCCGCGCCCGTTCCCGTAAGCCCAGTGAAGAGGACCTCCATCGATGTGAACGATCCTGCCTTAAGGGCCTACAAGGCGGCCTATGACGCAGTGGCGAATTACGCCAAGAGCGGGATGACGAAATTCGATCCCGAAAACCTGGACACCTATGACATTGAAAAGGATGGGACGCTTCTTCTGATGGACACGGACATCGCCAGCGTTCCCGTGTACGGTTCGGAAGATATCTGGTGCCTCGGGTTTGACGCGGGAAATCTGAGGTATGCCGGACTGGGGCTTCCGGGAGGCTGCTGGGGACTGGATATCCGGGGCTGGGTCACGGAGCTGGAATGCGACGCCATACGCCAGGCCCTGCATCATGTGACTCCGGATGCCGAGGCGCTGTACGCAAAGATCATGGAGAACGAAGTGAAGGGAAACCTGAAGCGAAACACCTGGATCAGCGTGGGCTCCAGCAAGTTGTATGTATACAGATTCGGAACAGACGATTACGGTCAGAACTTCTTTATCTATTTCTTCCAATAAAAAAGCAGCGTAAGCCGGTGTAAGAGCGGGCTTCGGATCGGAAGATACCGGCAAAGAATACAGGGACAGGCTGTTCAGGCGTATGATAATTCTGATTTTCAAAGCCACCCTATCGTGATAGAATGTAGATGCTATGAAGATCAACATCTACTACGGCGGACGCGGCCTGTTCGATGATCCCACCCTTTTTGTGCTGGGGATCATGGAAAAGGTTTTTGCGGAGCTGGGAGTTTCCACAGAGCGCTTCATGCTCTATGAACTGAAGAACCGGATCTCCACACTGCCCCAGACCTTAAAGGAGGCGGATGGGATCATTCTGGCCTCCACCGTGGAATGGTTCGGGGTGGGAGGCTATATGCAGATGTTTCTGGATGCCTGCTATCTCTATGGGGATAAGGAAAAGATCGCCCAGACCTATATGTGTCCTGTGGTCATGAGCACTACCTACGGCGAAAGGGAGGGAAAGCTCTATTTATCCAGCGCCTGGGAGATCCTGGGGGGCCTGCCCTGCAGCGGCCTCTGCGGCTATATCTCCGACATGGCGGAGCTGGAGATCAACGAAAACTACAGGAAGATCGTGGAAAAGAAGGCGGAGGACACCTACCGCACCATGAGCAAGCATCTGGCCTGTCTTCCGGCCAGCAATCAGGCGGTGCGGCAGAAGATCGCCCAGGTCAGGAATTTCCGCTTTACGCCGCAGGAGAACGAGCAGCTTTCCCAGTACGCTTCCGATGAAGAGTATGTGGAGGCCCAGAAGGCGGATATCCAGGAGCTGACCAGTATGTTCAGGGGGATGATGAGCGGCTCGGGAAGCGAAAAAGAGCAGCCCTCCGAAGAGCAGACTGAGGGACCGGCCCTTCCCCGTCAGGCCCCGGTGAGCCGGACGGCTCCCCGGAATATGGCATCGGCAGCAGGGGTCTATCAGAAGCCGAAGGCAGTGTCCCCTGCCCCGAAACCGGTGATCAATCCCGCGAAACCACCCCAGAGGCCCTCTGTCATGTCTGATGCCAGGCCTTCGGGACGCCCCGCCAAAACAGCGGAGGCAAAGAGGCTGGAGACCGTGCTTCAGGCGAACTACATGCCCATCTCCGGCTTTAAGGCCACCGTCCGGATGAATGTGGAGGAGGAAGGTACCTACGATATCCTGATGGCCGGGACCGGCGTATCTGTGGTATCGGAGCCGACTCCCGGGATCCCCAGCGTGGAGCTGAGGCTGGAGAGAGAGGTGCTGGATAAGATCCTTTCCGGAAAGGTCACGTTTCTGAAAGCTTTTATGATCGGCGAGATCCGCATGACAGGCGATTTCCAGGTATTGAGAACCATGGATCAGGTGCTGCGGTTTTCGGACCGTTAAGAGAAATGGTCCCGATCAGGCGATCGGGGACGCCGAGACCGGGGATGCATCTCCCCCGCAGATTGTTAAGGGAAATGCTCCCGATCAAGCGATGGAGGACGCCGCGCCTGCAGATTGCTGAGGGAAGTGATTCTGACCATGCGACAGAGGATGCCGAGCCCGGGGATGTATCTCTCCCGCAGCGAGGAAATTCCGGGCCGCAGCAAGGGAGAGATACATTCCAGGGCGACTACATATTACTATTGGAGGAAAAACTATGAGCGACTGCATTTTCTGCAAGATAGCCAATGGGGAGATCCCTTCCCGCACAGTGTACGAGGATGAGGATTTCAGGGCATTTCTGGACATGGGCCCTGCGGCAAAGGGGCACACCCTGTTAGTCCCCAAGGCACATTACGCAAATCTTTTTGAAATGCCGGATGCGCTGCTGGAAAAGACCGGAAGGACGGCGAAGAAGGTGGCGGCCATGTTAAAGGAGAAGCTTTCCGCGGAAGGCTTTAATGTGGTGCAGAATAACGGGGAGCTGGCGGGACAGACCGTGTTCCATTTTCATGTACACCTGATCCCCCGGTACACAGACGACGGCCAGAAGATCGGCTGGAAGCCCGGAAAGCCCACGGATGCAGAGCTGGACGAGGTGCTGGCGAAGCTGAAATGATTACGCCGCGTCGTTCCCGATGGTCCTGAAGGCGTAGATCACCTGGAATTTGCTCTCTGGCACCATGCAGTAAAATTCCTTGATGATGCGGTCCGTGACGATCTGGATATTCTCGGAAGGAAGATTGGAGAACAGGGCCAGCTGCTGAGTGCTGGAGTAGCGTGTGGTCACGTCCACCTTGCGGACGGAATTGGCGATGGCCCGGTCCAGATAGGACATGACCCGGCTGCGCTCGGAGATGTGGATATCGGCATCGTTGCCGAATTCGATGGTAAACAGCACCAGCTGCATTTTCTGGGAGTTCCGTATGCCGATGTTCCTTAAGAGCTCGTAGACCTGGCCGAATTCGGAGAATTCCACCTTCATGGCGCCGGAATAGGAATCCTTGTGCTCGATGACCGCGGCGATATTGTCCAGATCCCGTTCCATAACGGTCTTGTCTGTGGCGCCGGGCTCCAGAGCGCCGGGGGTATAGAGCATATAGCTGTTCTTTCCGTTCTGCTTTACGGTGTACAGCGCCTTCTCCGCGGCATACAGGAGGCTGGCGAATTTGCGTCCCGTGGAAAGGGAACAGGCGGCTCCGATGGAAACATTCACGGGAAAGTCGTAGAGTTCGGCAAGATGCTTCTGAAGCCCGGCCTTCAGGGCGCTGACCTTATCCCTCGCATTATCCACAGAGCTCACTTCACTGATATAGCAGAGGAATTCATCTCCCTCCAGGCGGCAGACAGGCATCCCGTTATCGTCATTGATAAGATAGTGGGCGATCTCCGCCAGGATGAAGTCTCCCTTCAACAGCCCGTGGGACTGGTTCAGGCTTCCCATATCATCCACATCCACTAAAAGCATACAGCCGTCCTGCTTCTCCAGGGCATCGGAGATATCCGCCTCCACCATGTCAAAGGTCTCCTTGGCTGCCAGGGAATCCAGCAGGTATTTTTCCGAATGCTCCCCGGCAAGCCTTGCGGTCAGGGCAGAGGAGAGCCCGGTAAGGCTGGGATTTCCGTCGGAAGGCTCTGCCGCACTCCGGCGGTCCAGCACAAAGGTGCGCTTTTCGATCTCATCCACCAGGCCGTTTTCAATGAGCCAGATCATCTTCTCCGCCACCGCGGGATCGAACTGGGTGCCGCTGCAGCGCTTTAATTCCTCAATGATATGCTCTTTGGTGAAGCGCTTGCGGTAGACCCTGTTGGTGTTCATGGCATCAAAGGTGTCCGCCACGCAGATGATCCTTGCGATCTCCGGGATCTGATCGCCGGCAAGTCCGCAGGGATATCCGGTGCCGTCATAGCGCTCATGGTGGTACAGGGCGCCCACCTCCAGACCGGGGAAGGCCTTCACATCCTTTAAGATCCTGGCACCGATCTCGGGATGCTGCTTGATCATCTCATATTCTTCGGGATTCAGCCGCCCGGGCTTATGGAGCACGGAATCGGGGATCCCGATCTTTCCGATATCATGGAGCAGGGCGATATGATAGATCCGGTCGCACTCCGCCACGTCCTTACCCATACTCTTTGCCAGGGCTCTGGAATACTCCGCCACCCGGAGGGAATGGCCCTCGGTGTAGGAGTCCTTGGCGTCGATGGTCCCGGCGATGGCCGTAACGGTCTGCATGGTCATTTCTTCCAGTTCCCGGCTCTTCTCGTTCAGGGCCACCATATAGGCTGTGTTTTCCGCGTGGATGCTGCCGTAGAGCCTGGCCGCGAAATAGCTGAAGAGAAACACCAGAAAGATGCTGGCCAGCTGGATCTCGGCCACGCTGTTGTGTTCATAAACAGGGTCGTGGTTTGCCATATGAATGGCAATGTAAACGGCATTCATGGCAAAGGAGACGAGGCCGATGAACAGGACCAGCCTTTCCCGGTGATACAGGATGAGCAGTGAAGCGATGGGGAAGGCGTAGACAAAGACCAGAAAAGTATCTCCGGTCAGGAATTCATAGAAATAGAACAAAAAATAGGCAAAGCAGATGATGTATTTTAACGCGGTGGAATTGCTGTCTCGCAGATAGGTGATAAAAGCGGCCAGCAGGGGGACGGTCAGGATCGGGATAAAGCCGTAAAAATGAGCTTCTGTATCTGAAAAATGAACGATCTTCAGGAGGTGCGTTGCCAAAAGAGCCGCGACCAGAATGGTCCAGCCCGTTAAAAGCTGTTTGTTAATGGCCTGTTCCTGATGATTAACCAATAGAGATCCCCCCGTCAGACGGATTTTTTTCATTTGGAATTTCATTATAGCACAAAATCTGAGAGAAATGTCTCCGATTCTGTTTCAGATGTCCGTGATGCTGTCGATCTTCTGAAGCTCCTCCTTCGAGAACCTTGTGTTGTCTGCCGCTTTCACGTTTTCCAGGATCTGCGCGGGCCGAGAAGCACCGATGAGGACAGAGGCGACCCCGCCGTCCCTCAGGATCCAGGCAAGGGCCATTTCCGCAAGGCTCTGGCCCCGCTCCTTCGCCAGCTCGTTTAACTGACGGATGGCCTGGAGCTTTGCCGGGGTTAAGTCGGATTCATGCAGATATCTTCCGTCCTTCTTCATCCGGGAATCCTCCGGGATCCCCCTGAGGTATTTATCGGAAAGAAGTCCCTGGGCCAAAGGGGAGAAGGAGGTGATGCCAAGGCCCTGCTCCTTGCAGCAGGTCTTGATCCCTTCCGTTTCAATGTGACGGTCAAAAAGGGAATAGCGGTCCTGGAACAGGACTACGGGGCAGCGGCGCTCCCTGAGGATCTTCAGCGCCTCCTCCAGGCGGGGAACGGAGTAGCGGGAGATGCCGATATAGAGCGCTTTCCCCTGCACCGTAAGATCCGCCAGGGCGTTCATGGTCTCCTCTAAGGGCGTATCCGGATCCATTCTGTGGTGGTAGAAGATATCCACGTAGTCAAGCCCCATGCGCAGAAGGCTCTGGTCCAGGCTTGCGAAGAGGTACTTCCGGCTGCCCCAGTTGCCGTAGGGGCCGGGCCACATGTCGTAGCCAGCCTTTGTGGCGATCAGGAGCTCGTCCCGGTAGGGCTTCAGATCCTCGGCAAAGAGCTTTCCGAAGCTTTTCTCCGCGGAGCCGTATGGAGGGCCGTAGTTATTGGCCAGGTCGAAGAGGGTGATGCCGTTGTCAAAGGCGCACCGGATCATGGCGCGCATATTGTCATAGTCGTCTCCTTCGCCGAAATTGTGCCAGAGGCCAAGGGAAAAGGCGGGGAGCTTTAAGCCGCTTTTGCCGGAGCGGTTATAGGGGATCTTGTCATAGCGGTCCGGGGACGGGGTGTAATGATCCATATGCAGCACATCCTTTCTTTTGGCGGGGATCGTTACAATCCAGCGGCCTGCCGGTCCGCTGAATCATAACAGGAATTTGCCATTCCAGGCCGTCTCCGACGGCGGGCAAACCGGAGTGTATCCTTATTCATTATAGCATAGACGGCAGCTGCAGTTTTTCCAAAAAAATCAGATTTTCTGTTGACATTTTATCCATGTGTGCTAATATGTACCCATACCCCTATGGGTATAGACGAAGAGAAAACAAAGACCTGTTCAAAAGATCAAGGAGGTTTATCATGAACAAAGCAACGATCGCAGCGGTGTCCTTAGTCGGCGGATTCATTTTAGGAAAGGCAGCGGAGCCCATCTTCGGCGGAAAGACTGCCAGGAAGCTTTATGTCAGCGCGGCCACGGGTGCGCTTCTGGCCAAGGATTATGTCATGGGATGCGTGGAGAAGACCCAGGCGGTGGCCTCCGATGTGTTCGAGGAAGCCCAGGAGAACGTGGAAAAGTATTACGAGGAGAACGGCAGCTTCAGCGAAGAGAAGTGCTATGACAGAGGCTGCGAGGACGAGGCAGACGCGGCGGAAGCGGATGCAGAGGAGCCGGCGGAAGCAAAAGAGCAGTAATAAGGAGAAAGTATGGAAAAACAATGAGCCGGGTGGATGAAAATGCCATGCTGGCATGGGCATTTTCGGACATCCGGCGAATGTCCTCCATGAGCATGAAGCGACGTGAAACGGCGCGGGAATGCGAATGGAGGTAGCGCAGGGAAGCTGCGAAGCAGCGGCTGCGCGGTTTATCCAGGGGAAAATAAGATTAAAGCGTCAAAAGGTATGATGCA
>CAMNLO010000087.1 GCA_946543095.1 uncultured bacterium | reverse complement strand
TCATAGTTATAACACATCCGCAAAATGCGGTTTCAGTCTCTGAAAGGTCCATATCCCAAAGAGAAACACAAGAGTTGAAACAGTCCAGAAATATGCCGTCAGGGCCGGCTCCTCAAAGAACCAGGCATTCCCGTACAGCGCCCCCCGGTAGCCGTTTACGATATAGGTTAAGGGATTCAGCCTGAAAACCGTCTGCCATTTTGGGGAAAGCACCGCAATATCCCATAGGATCGGCGTGGCCCACATGCCGATCTGCAGGGCGATGCCGATGATCTGTGAAAGATCCCTGAAAAACACCACCACAGCGGAAAAACAGTAGGAAAACCCCAGGATCAGGAAACAGAGGGCAAAGGAATAGTAGGGCAGCTGGATCCAGGCGGGCGACGGCGGATAGCCGAAGATCAGGGCGATCACCAGAAGCACCAGCACAAAGAAGCAGTGGATCACACTGGCCCCCAAAACCTTCACCACCGGCAGGATATCAATGGGAAATACCACCTTTTTCACCAGATAGGCATACTCCAGACAGGCTGCCGTCCCCTGGGGAAGGGCTTCGGAGAAATAAAACCAGGGCCCCAGACCCGCCGTCAGATACAGCACGTAGGGCACATCATTCCCGGCCCGCAGGGCGCCTCTCCCCACCACCTCAAAGACCAGGTAGTACATGACCACCGTCACAATGGGCTGCAGAAAGGCCCAGAGGGCTCCCAGGGAAGAACCCGCGTAGCGCTTCTTAAAGTCGTTTTTTGCCAGTTGCAGGATCAATCGCGTCATAAACTTCCTTTAAAGACGAAGCAAACACAATGTTTGCCCATGTCAAACATGCAATTTGCTTACCATTCCAGGGCCAGATCCAGGTCCACGTTGCCCGTGATCCCGTCCACCTTGCCTCTGGAGGTGTACTGCCAGAGGGAGAAATGCACTTCGTATTTCGGTTCGTCCGTGTATTCTGCCAGCCAGGTCTCAAAGTCCGAAAGCTCCTGGCTCTTCAGATTGTTGTTCCACCAGTTGCGGCTGGCATATATGCCTGCGCGATGTCCGGAGGCTTCTATGGTCTTGCAGAAGGCCCGGCACACCGCGGTCCTGGTGTCTGGATCAAGAGCATCCGCCCTGCCGCCTCCTCCGGCTCCCTCCGTGTCGATATAGATGGGATAGGTCAGCTCCTCATCTCCCAGAAGGGCTAACACCATGGAGGCCTCCTCCACCGCCTCTACCTCGCTCACGGCCTGGGTGAAGAAATAGAGCCCCAGCTCGATGCCGGCCTCCTTCGCCGCCTTCAGATTCCTCTCAAACCAGGGATCCTCCACAAGGCATCCGGTTTTGGAGCCCCGGTAGCCGCATCTTAAGATGGCGAAGCTGATACCCGAGGCCTTTACCTTTGCCCAGTCGATCTCCTTCTGGTACTTGGAAACGTCTATGCCTCTGCCCCCCGGAAACGCGCCGGCATCCGGGGCCGCGCCCCCCTCTTCCTCCGGCTCTTTTGTTTCCGTGTCCTCCAGCAGCGGATCGATCTCCTCCTCGGAGCGGATCAGCAGGGCGATATCCTTGATGGGAGAATACTCCACCTTCGCCTTCACCCGGATCCTGGTGGCGGTCTCCGGTGTCTCGTAATCCTCCATGGGGGAAAGCCATGCCTCATAATCCCCGGGGTTTAAATCCGCCACATAGATGACCCCGTCCTTATCCAGATCCTTGTACTGCCCCGCGGGCTCCGGATCGCCGTTCCGCACCAGGGTCACAAAAAAGGAATACCCCTGCACCGGCTTTCCCACCGCGTCCACGATCTGGATCCGCATATCCCTCTCCACAGAGGTGAGGATCAGGCTTAAGGTGTTCCTGCCGGACTCCATCAGAAGCTGCTCCGCCGCGGTTAAGGAGGCATCAAAAAAAGTGGCATCCGATTCAAAAGCGCTCAAGTGATTCCCGATACGGGTGCCGAAGGGAGTCTCCACCACGCCGTAGACAGCTGCGGCTGCTTCCTTTGACTGCTCTTCGCTGCTTTCCCCGTTGACGATGCGGTCAATGCGCCGTTTCAAAAGCTCCGCATTGGAGAAGGCCACCACGGTCAGAATTCCCAGTATGATGATCAGCGTCGCCGCCACGGTCTTCACCCGGACTCTTTTTTCCATCACTATAATCCAAGATAACTGATGTCCATGTCCACATTGCCCTTGATGCCGGAAACCGCTCCCTTTGAGCTGTACTGCCACATCTGGTAGCCTCCGGTGTAGGTGGGGGCGGCCGCGTACTGGGCCAGCCATATCTTATAGGAGGAAAGGGCTCCCACATTCATCTTTTCGGAAAGCCAGGTCTTATTGGCGTAGACCCCCGCCTTCACTCCGGAATTCTGCAGGGTCTGGCAGAAGGCTTTGATCACGGCGGTCCTGGTGTTGATGTCCAGGCCGTTGGCCCTGCCGCCGCTTGCGGCCTCCACATCCATGAACACGGGATAATTCAGCCCCTGGCCGGAGATCAGCCCCAGCACCATGGATGCCTCCTCCACTGCCTCCACCTCGTTCACCGCCTGGGTAAAGAAATAGACCCCCACCTTGATGCCGGCTTTTTTCGCCCCGGCAATATTGGTCTTAAAGGTGGGATCCTCGATCAGCGCTCCGGTGGAGCTTCCCCGGTAGCCGCAGCGGATAATGGCAAAGGTGACCCCGGAATTCTTCACCGCATTCCAGTCTATGGTGCCGTTCCATTTGGAAACGTCGATGCCTAAGTCCGCGCTGTTGGAGGGCAGGGAGCCGTCGCTCTGGAAGCTGTATTTCACTCCCTGTATGGTCTGCTCCCCCGTTACCTTCTCGCCGTTTTTATCGAAATAATAGGTTTTCCCGTCGATGGTCTGCCAGCCGGTGTATTTATACTCCGAGGCCTCCTCCGAACGGGTGTAGAACACATCGTATTTATAGTAGTCGGCGTAATGGGCTTCCTTGTAGGAATCGCCGTCCTTGTAGTAGAGCTCGTTGCCGGAGGTGTCCTTCAGGCGGCTCTCGTTGTCGTTTCTGACATCCTTGTCCACCTTGACCTTGCAGGAGACGTTGACATTGACATCGCTTTTTAAGGTCACTGTCACGGTGGTCTCCCCCAGCTTGACGCCGGTGATGACTCCTTTGTCGGAGACGGTGGCAATGCTTTTGTCGGCGGATTCAAAGACAACGGTCTTGTCGGAAAGGTCGTCAGGCTTCACCGTGGCCTTCAGGGTCACGGTCCCTCCCACCGCAAGGGACGCTTCCGTGGCGGAAAGGGTGATCTTCGGGTTTTCCTTTGTGGCGGTCTCTTCGGTCTTTGTCTCTTCGGTCTTTGTCTCCTCTGTCTTTGTCCCGGTGCCGTTCTCCGTTTTCTGATCCGTGCTGCCGGAGGCTTCCCCTGCGGAGCTGCTCCCCGTCTGATCGCTGCTCTCCCCGGTGTTCTCCGCAGGCTTTTCTCCCTCCTCCACAGAAAGCTCCAGGGTTTTGGAATCCCCGTCGATCTTTACGATGATCTCCACGGTGCCGGAAGAAACCGCCCTGATGTTTCCCTCTGAGTCAATGGTGGCGATATCGGTGTTTCCGGATTCATAGGAAACGGAAGCGTCCCCGGTGAGCTTCACGGAGACCTTCGTGGTCTCTCCGGCCTTCAACTGTGTTTTTCCGAGGGAGGCGGATTCGATCTTCGGCTTTTCCGTTTCCACGGTGTCCTCCCCCTCCGTCATGTGCATTGCAGTCACGATCACGCCGGAATCGGCCTTGAGCAGCTTTGCCCCTGCGGAGGCTCCCGGATCCTTCACCTTGGATTTTTCCACCGCCGTCCAGGTCTCGGCGGTCCCCACTGCAGTCTTTGTGCTTTCCACCCATTCCACGGTGTCGGTGTTTACGGACTCCACCACCGCTTCCTTGACCTCGGTGTCCTCCACCGCGGCGTTCACTTCCTTCTCGGTCTTGACCTCATCCGCCACATCCACCTTCTTGTATTCCAGCTGGTCCTTCACCTGGATGGACTTGTCATTGGCCGAGATCTCATAGCCATCGCAGCCCTCCGGGACCCGGAAGCTGACCTTGTAGCTGCCGGCGGAAAGGCCCGTAAGATAGATGATGCCGTCCTTATCGTCGTCGATATGGGTCTTTGCACCGGAGGGACCGTTTACCTCCGCTTCAAAGGCCACATTGGCCACCAGCTTCCCCGTCTCCTCATTGGAGAACTTGATCTTCAGATCACTTAAGATGGTGCTCAGGTTCATGGAAACCCGCACCGTCTTTTCCGGGATCTCGATGACCACAGGCTCTACTGCCTCCGGCTCCTCGGGCACAGGATTCTCCGCTTCCCATTTCGCCCGGTCAAGGACCGCTTCTATGCCGTCCCCTCCGATGCGGCTGATGCCCTCCAGTTCCGCTCCCAGATTTCCGAAGGCCTGATCCTCTCCTGCAGGCGTCCGCTGAAGGAGCACAAAACGCAGGACAAAGACCAGCGCCGCCAAAACCAGGACGCCGGTGACCCCCAGTACGATATCGATCACCTGAAGCCGTTTTTTCTCAGCCGGCTCCTCAAAGAAAGCGGGATCCTCCTCTTCTTCGTCTTCCTCATCAGCGGCTTCATCCACCAGCGCGTAGAGCTCTGCGGTCTCTAAACGGCGGGAGGGGTCCTGCCCGGACACAATAGGAAAGGGTTGCGGGCCCTCCTCCGGGGGCTCCTCTTCCTGCGCCGCTTCCTCCGCCGCTTCCTCCGCCTCCTTCAGCTCTTCCAGAGCTTCCCCAAGGATCTGACCGGTTTCAAAGCCCGGCTCGTCAGCACCGAAAAAGGAGGCCATCCGGGGATCCGTCTCGTCCAGGGAAGTATCCTCCTGAGGCTCATCATATTCCTCGGGAGGATACTCTTCCTCATCGGAGTCTTCATATTCTTCGGAAGGGTATTCTTCCTCTTCGGAGCCGTCATATTCTTCGGAAGGGTATTCTTCCTCTTCGGAGCCGTCATACTCCCCGGAAGGGTATTCTTCCTCTTCGGACTCATCATACTCCTCGGAAGGGTATTCTTCCTCTTCGGAGCCGTCATATTCTTCAGAAGGGTACTCTTCCCCGTCCTCAGCGGCTTCGTACTCCTCCTCCGGGTACTCCTCGTCAGGGTACTGCCCGTCCTCAGTATCACCGTACTCTTCTTCCACCAGGTCGAAAAGCTCTTCCGTGGGGATCTCTCCTTCCCGGAACTTCTCTCTTCTGCTTTTCCGTCTTCTGTTTATAAAAAATCCCATTCTTTTCCCACTATTGGTGTAAAAGCACAATTTTGCATACTATATGCAGTATATCACCTTTTGGGAAGCATAGTAAAGGCAAAAGGCCTCCACCCCTTTGCCCCGAAGTCCCTGTCCCACAAAGGATGCCCCTCCTGACCGTAGGAAAAGAGCTGATTCCCGAAGCCTCCGCTTAAGTGTGCCTCATGTCGCGAGTAAAACGAGTGGCTGACGGCACAGGTTTGCGGAGCTCGCGGCACAAACCCTATGGGTGAAAACCTATTCTTCACCCTTCCTCGATATCACAATATACGCAAGGGCATCTTGCGTCCTTTCCGCATTCAGAGTAAAATAGCCTCCATGAATAATGAAAATGAACGCAACCATGAACAGACTCCGGAGGGCAGCCGGGAAAAGAAGGGCTTTCGCCTGAATATCCACCTGGTCCTTCTGGCTGTCATCATCCTGATGATGGCCGTGGCCGGCTACCGGCTCCTGCGCTGGAACAAAGGGCATGATTCCGACTATGATCCGGATGCCCCCCAGACCACGGAATTCGACACGGAGCCTCTGGATGTCTATTTTGTGCTGACTCCGGACAAACTGAAGGATCATCCGGCGGACGGCATAGACACCATCCTGTTCTTAGGCAACAATGTGCTGACGGACGGTTTCTTTCCGGATGAGAACGGGACCATCCCCTCCCTCATCGCTGAGAAGACCGGTGCCGTGGTATACAACTGCGGGTTCCCCCATAGCATGACCGCCTGCGATTCAAAGACCTATATCTCCACCTGTCCCCAGGATGCCTTTCGGCTCTACTACATCACAGACTCCCTCTGCAAGGGAGATTTCAGCCTGCAGGAGGAGGCGCTGAAGGATCTGGAGCTGGACGGGGACAGCGCTCCGATTTATCCGGAAAGCTTAAATCTTCTTTCAACTTTAGATATCAATACTGTGGATACGCTGGTGATCTTCTATGACGCCCGGGATATGCTGAACTACAGACCTATTGAGGATCCTGACGGGGAAAACAGCATCGCCACGGTATGCGGTGCTCTGGCCTCTTCCATTGAACGGATCCAGGAAACCTACCCCTTCCTCAGGATCGTCATCATGAGCCCCTATCATGCCTACTTCAAAAACAATGCCGGCTACTATGAAAGCCTGGACAATCACAACTACGGCACAGGGACCCTTCCCAATTATCTTTACAGCATGACCGAGGTGGCCCAGAATTATGATGTCAGCCTGGTGGACAACTACTACGGCACCATCAACGAGCTGTCGGAAACGAAATACCTGGAGGACAATATCAAGCTGAATAACGAAGGCCGGGAGCTGGTGGCGGACCGTCTGATCCGGTTTCTTCGTCTTTCCGTGAAGCCCTAATAATTCAGGAACCACTCCGCAAAACGTTTCAGTCCTTCCTCTAAGGGAGTGTCCGGTGCAAAGCCGAAATCCCTCTCCAGGGCCGAAACATCCGCATAGGTCTCGTACACATCTCCCGGCTGCATCGGGAGATATTTTTTTTCGGCGGTTTTCCCCAGTGCCTTTTCCAGCAGCTCCACAAACTCCATAAGCCTCACCGGGGCATGGTTCCCGATATTGTACAAAGCATAGGGCACCTCCCCCTTCGGAGGCGCCGGCAGGATCC
>CAMNLO010000086.1 GCA_946543095.1 uncultured bacterium | reverse complement strand
TCATGAATGGAGGAAAACACCGTCAGCTTCTGCTTTTTAAGGATATTCATGATCTGATACTGATAGCCGATATCCAGGTGGTTCGTGGGCTCGTCCAGCACAATGAGCTTCGCCTGCTGCACAAGAGCCCTTGCCACCAGGGTCCTTTGCTTTTCGCCTCCCGAAAGGGACAGAAAGCTTCTTTCCTCATAGCCCTCCAGTCCCACTTCTTTCAAGCCTTCCAGAACGATCTTTTTCTCCGCCGCCATATCATTGTGGAACATCCGCTGATGGGCGAAGCGTCCCAGCATGACCATATCGAACACCGTCATATCAAATTCCACGATGTTCTCCTGCTGCATGACGGACATTTCCCGGGCGGTCTCCTTCGCGCTCATATGAGCAGTGTCCTTCCCGTCGATGAAGACCTTTCCGGAATCGGGTTTGTAGACCTTGTAGATGCTTTTCAACAGCGTGGATTTTCCGCAGCCGTTGGGCCCCACCAGACCTACGAAATCCCCTTCTTCCACTCCCAGGCTCACTCCGTCCACGATGAGCTTGGAGTTGATGGAGTATGTGATGTTTTCTACGTTTAGTTTTACGCCCATCAGAACCTCCCCCCGGATTTCCGGATCAGATACAGGAAGAAGGGAGCTCCGAAAAACGCAGAGACCACGCCGATGGGCAATTCCTCCGGGGCCACAAGGGTCCTGGAGAGGATATCCGCGATCACAAGGAAGGTCCCTCCCACCAGCATGGAGGCCGGCACCAGACGGATATGCTTCGTACCCACTACAGAGCGGGTGATATGGGGGATCGTTAGCCCCACGAAGCCGATGGTGCCGCTGATGCTGACGATGATGCCCGTAAGGAGCGTGGCCACGATGATGATGGACAGCTTCAGCTTGTCCGTGTTGACCCCCACGGTGGAAGCCACATCATCCCCCAGAAGCAGCACGTCCAGCCCCTTAGTCAAAAGCATCATCAGGATAAAGCACAGGACGAAGGCAATGGTGGCGTATTTCAGCTTTTCCCAGGAGGAGCCGCTTAAGGAGCCCATCATCCAGTAGGTAGCGGTCTTGACCTTATCCGACCCGGTCTTGGTGTGGTAGATCATGAAGTTCGTCATGGCGCCGAAGAGAGCGGAAACGGCGATGCCCGCCAGCACCAGCTGGGTGGCGGTGACCTTGTTGCGGATGGTGGCGATGCGCAGGGCCAGCACAATGGAGATCACAGCTCCTGCGAAGGCTCCCACCATGGTGGCATAGCCCCCTAAAAAACCCAGATAGCCGTACATGATCACGCTCACCGCTCCGGTGGAGGCTCCGTGGGAAATCCCTAAAACATAGGGATCCGCCAGAGGGTTCTTGGTGAGGACCTGCATAAGGATGCCGCAGAGGGTAAGCCCCGCCCCCACCACAAAGGCTGTCAGTATCCTGGGGATGCGGATGTTCCAGAGAATAGTCTCTGTCCCCTCGATCCATAGAACGGGATATACCTCTCTGTTCAAAAGCCGGTTGACCACCACTCCCCGGATCACGTCAAACCTTAATTCCACGCTGCCGAGCCTTGTGGCCATGACCACGGAGAAGCAGAGAAGCACCACCATGATCCCGCAGAACACAAGATAATGGGTTCTTTTCTGCAGGGGAAAGAAAGGAATCTTTTCTTTATTCATGAAGGCATTCCCCGTTCCTTATTTGAACTTATCGGGATGGAACTGCTTCGCCATGATCTCCACAGTGTTGGCGCTGCCTGCGCTTCCCTGCATATCGGAGCAGCATGCGGAATAGATCCTGCCCTCCTTTACGGCCCTCAGCTCCTTTGTGAACTCATTGGTCTTTAAGAATTCTTCCTTGGCTTCCGTGTCATAGTCATAATCCAGGATCAGGATCACATCGGGATCCCTCTGCACCACCTCTTCCCAGGAGGGAGTGGCCCAGCCCTTTTGAATGTCGTCAAAGATGGAGATGCCGCCGGCTCTCTTGATCATATCCCCGGGCACGCCCTGGCAGGCGGTAAAGGGAGCCTCCTCGCCGGAGTCATAAACGAAGACAGTCACGGGGTTTTTGTACACATCCTCTCCCAGGGCGGTCTTCACTTCCTCCAGCTTATCCTTCATGGCCTGGACTTTCTGGTCCGCCAGCTCCTTTACGCCGAACACATTCCCCAGCACCTCGTAATCCTTGTAGATATCCTCCATGGTAGCGGAGTCGGAGCAGCAGTAAGGGAAATAGGGAATGATATTGTTTTCCAGACAGAAATCCACGGAGAAGGCATCCTCGGAAAACAGGGAATCCCAGCCCATCATGAAGTCGCAGCCCGTGGCCAGGATGGTCTCCTTGGAGGCGTTTCTTAAGTTCACGCCGTCCTCCGTCAGCTTCGTCACCTTGTCCCTGGCGGGATAATTGCTCACCGTGGACCAGCAGGCGCCTCTGGTGAAGCCTGCCATATGATCCTCCAACCCCAGGTCAAAGAAGAAATCCGCCATCTGGTCTCCGTCGGCGATGGCCTTGGTGGGAGCCGAGGTAAAGGTCTCCTCCATGTTCTGTCCGATGCCGCTTCTCTCCAGATTCAGAGTGATGGTATAGGGTTCATAATCGCTTTTGGTATCATCCGTTCCGACGGCGATGGTCTCTTCCTTGACCTTATACTCATCTCCCTTGGAGCCGGTTACCGTGGTGGAAGCCTGCGCGTCGCCGCTTCCTTCTGCCGCAGGCGCGTTCGCCCCTGCTCCTCCGCAGGCAGTAAGTAGCATCGCGGCCGCCAGGATCAAAGCCATTCTCTTTTTCATCATGTGCAAAAAACCTCCTTTGTGTGTAGTCAGGAACTGTCCGGAAACAGCCCTGCATCCTTTGCCGACGGAGCTGCTGTATCAAGTTCCTGCGGCGAAGGAAAAGAAGCTGTTTGTGACGGTTCCTTGTGAAACAAAACTATTGGAATAAAAATATGGAATAAATGTAACGAACTGCTGTGTGATGATATTAAACAATATGTTTCGGGTTGTCAATAAAACAGATGTGGTTTTTCCCTTGTTTTCCAATATTGAACAAAAAACAAGGGATCGTGGGTTTCGAAACAATTTTTCTCCGAATACGCGTTAAGTACCGGAGGCCCCTGCCGCTGCCTCGGCGGAGTATAGCTCCAGAAAGGTGTCGCTTCCCTTCACAATGCCCTGTCGGTTTAATTCGGAAAGCAGAAGCTCTGCGATTTGCTCCAGGATCACCACCACGGGATCGTCGGTGTTCAAAACCGTGGCATCGTAGGTTTTGCCCTCCCAGGCATTGTTCTGGACACAGAGGACACTCAGCATATCCAGAAGGGGCCCAAGCTCACTTAAGCGCTGTAAATTGTCCAGCCCCCTTCTCTGCCATTTATAATAGGGCATATAAACGCCGTTCAACAGATATGCCATATGCATGGCGCTTTTGATGGAAAGATCCAGGGCAAGCCTTGCCGCCACATAATCCTTCCTGGCCATCATACGGGGATAATTGCTCTGCCCCCCGTGGGAGAACAAATGCATCTCCTGAGCCAGCTTCAGCCTTCTGATATGCTCCGGATAATGCTTCAGGAGCCGTTCCCGGATCAGGGAAAAGGTCCTGTCGTCATCCCGGAACACCTTTCCGTTCACCGCTGTGGCTAAAAACCGCTCCTCTGCCCGGTACACCTTATTGTCGATCAGAAGCTCCTCTTCGCTTTCTACGGGGATCCGAAGGAGCCTCTTGTAGAAATCCGTGATCTCGAAGACTCCCCTGCGGGAATCAAAACGGGGATTACAGTATGCCCTCCCCTCTCCGAAAACCTGACGGGAGAATTCAGCGCCCTTTCCTGCCAGGAGATTCCGGTAGATATTTTCCAGCTGCTCCCCGATCCTTGCGTAGTCCTCCGCATGGAGCCACATACAAAAGCCCAGCCCGAAATCGTGGTCTCTGGAGATCTCATCGTCAAAGCCGAAGCAGTCGCTCCCCTCTCCCACCAGGCCCACGGCGATCCTGCCCTCGTACTCCGGGAAATGCTCATGGATCATGGGAGCCCCATAGCGCTCATAGAACTCCTGAAACAGCTCGATTGTCCTTTTTCTTTGATCAGGCATTCTCATCCTCATTCCGAAACTTTCGCAAAAGACGGCCTGCATCTCAGAAAGAAATCTGCCTTCAGGCGGTCTGTGACGCTCCGGTAAAAATTACAGTGCAAAACCGGGTACAGCAAGGTTACCCTTCCAGGATCAGGGTGTAATCCCCCTCCCCCACTACGATATGATTCAAAAACTCAAAGCCCATGAGCTTTGCCGCGTCAAACACCTGCAGCGTCCTTAGCTGGTCCGCATTGGAGGGGACTGTCACCCCATGAACATGATTGTGCAAAAGCACAAATCTTGCGGCCCGCATCAGCATCAGGGAGGCAAAGAGCTCCCGCAGTTCAAATTTCACTTCGAATTCCGAGCCGTGCCCCAGCTCCATGATGCCCATCACATGCATCCGCATGTCAAAGCCCACCACGTACATGTATTCCGTGGCCTGGGAGCTGAGATCAAACAGATGCTCCACGATCTCCACGATATCCCGGTAGCTTAAATAGTTTCCTGCGGGATTGGAATACCTGGCAGGGATCTCCCGGAGACGCTTTAACTGCATAAAGCCGTCCTTGTCCTTCACCAGCTGGACAACGGCACTCATGAGACAAAGACCTTCCGAAAGGCCTTAAAAGCCTTCGCCATGCCCTCCCTAAAGGGAGTGTAGGTAAGCCCCAGCTGTGCCGATGCCTTGCTGCCGTTAAGGAGCTCGCTGCCTTCCAGCGGGAAGGGCAAGGGGATATTTTCCGCCAGCACCTGCTGCACCGAGACCTCTCTTGTCACAAAGGGGATATCACTCACTGCCTTTAATGTTTCCATAAAGCTCTGATAGGTGATCTCCTCGGGACCCGCCGCATTGAAGATCTGGCGGTGTGCCTTCTCTTCCCCGCAGCAAAGCATCAGGAGCCTTGCTAAGTCCGCCACATAGCAGAAGCTGAATTTCGTCTGGGCATCCATGGGAACGGGAATGGGCTCCCCCTTCACGATCTTCCGGATATACCAGCTTTCACGTGGGGCATAGTTAAAGGGCCCGTAAAGGAAATTGGGGCGGATCACGGTATGGGGCAGCCTGTAGATAGTGCAGGCCTGCATCAGCTCCGTTTCCAGAAGCAGCTTTTCCCGGATATAATCATCCAGGAAATTCTCCCTCCCCACATCCTTTAGGTTCATCACCCGGTCGGTCTCCTTCATGGGGCTGTTGTCCCGCCTGTCGTAGACGGAGGAGGTGCTGATAAAGATATACTGCCCGATCCTCTCATGCAGGGCTTCCAGGATCCTTGCGATGTCTCCCACATGATAGGCGCAGAAATCCACCACCGCGTCGTATTCTCCCCCGGGGAGAATTCCCGCAAGCTTTGCGGCGTCATTCCTGTCGCAGACAAATTCCGTCACATTGGCCATGGGGCCTAAGGGGCGGCTTCCCCTGTTTACGATATGCAGTTCAAAATTCCCGTCTTTAGAGGCCAGCACCGTGAAGGCGCGGCCCGCAAAATAAGAACCCCCAAGCACTAAAACCCATTTCATAATAATTCCATCCCCCAATCCGCTTTTGCGGTAATGGCCCTTCCGGTGCCGATAAGATCCGCTTTCCCCTCCTGCAAAAGCCTCTCCGCATCCCACACATCCTTCACCCCGCCGGTGAGCATCACCGGGATCTGCACTGCCTTTTTCACGGCCTCCGAGGTGTCCCCGAAATAGCCGGGATAATCGTGTCCGGGCCGGACAAAGCAGCAGATGCCGCCAGAGATATCCAGCAGATCCACCCCGTCTGCTTCAAACAGCTTACAGGCGCTCACCGCATCCTCTATGGTGGAGCCCCCCTCCACATAGTCGCAGCCCCCAAGCCGCAGCACAAATAAGGGCTTTGTGCCGATGAGCTGCCGGATCCCACGGATCAGCTCTCTGTGGATCCTGGTCCTTCCTTCGATGGTAAAGCCGTTATAGTCATCCTGCCTTTTGTTTGTAATGGGAGAGAAAAACTGATCCAGCAGATAGGCATGGGCGGAATGAAGATTGATGCCGTCAAAGCCGGCCTTCATGGCTCTCACCGCCGCATGCAGATAGGCTTCCTCCAGCCTTAAAATCCCGTCTGTGGTAAGAACCTCCGGGATATCCGGCTGGGGAGCCGCCGTGGGCCAGCCGCAGGTGACCCGCACTCCCGAAGGGGAAACAGTGGCCTCTCCCGTAAAGCTTCTGCTGGCGCCGCACCCGGCATGATTAATCTGCAGGATCGCCGCAGAGCCGTTTCGATGAATGATCTCCGCAAGGCGCTTTAAGCCGTCGATGTCCGAATCCCTGGAGGAGGAGAGCTGGGTGGGGCTTGCCATGCCGTCATTGCGGACATAGCTGTGCTCCACGATGACCAGGCCGAAGCGGCCGCCCTTTGTGCGGTCCTCGTAGTGCTTTTCGGTCTCTGCCGTAACCTTTCCGCCCACACAGGTCTCCGAGTGGATGGGGGCCTTTACCATGCGGTTCTTTAAGAGATGATGTCCCGCCATGACGGGTAGTTTTACTATCATAGTTCCCTCCCCTTCTCCATCAGCTCCGTAAAGCTCTTCATCAGATTCGCCACTCCGGGCCAGGCCGGGGACGTGGCCAGATTTCCGTCCACCACCGCCTTATCCGGAGGCACCTCCAGATACACGCCCCCTGCCAGCGTCACCTCAGGAGACACCGCGGGATAACAGGTGAGGATCCTTCCCCGGATCACATCCGCCGCGGTCAGGATCTGGATCCCATGGCAGATGGCCGCCACAGGCTTACCCGCAGCGAAAAACTCCCTTACGATCCCCAGAACCCTCGGGTTTAATCTCAGGTATTCGGGAGCTCTGCCTCCGGTGAGATAGAGGCCCGCGTAATCCTCAGTCCTTACGGAGTCAAAATCCCCGTTCAGAAGAAAA